>NZ_JBHXCS010000013.1:0-51104 GCF_042725215.1 Corynebacterium sp. NPDC060344
CCATTCCGAACCCGGAAGCTAAGCCCACCTGCGCCGATGGTACTGCACCTGGGAGGGTGTGGGAGAGTAGGTCACCGCCGGCCAATAACATGGTTAGAAACGACTAGGCCGTCATCTGGTCTCATGTCCCCGCTAGGGGGTGTGGGATCGGGTGGCGGCCTTTCGTCATGCCCGGGGTCCCTCTCCCGCTCGAGCCGTCGCAGGCGGGAGAGTGGCCCCTCGGTTATTCAGTGGCCGGCGCGCTACAGCGAGTCCATGTGCGCCCGGAGCTTGTCCAGCGCCTCCCGGATCACGGCTTCGCGCTTGCAGAATCCGAACCGGGCGAGATTGCGCCACCGGGGATCCTTGGGATCCTCCACGAACGCCGGCACGGGAATCGCGGCGACTCCGACGGTCTCGGGCAATGCCCGGCACGTCTCCATGGCGTCGCCCAATCCCAGGGGAGAGACGTCGGCGACGACGAAGTATCCGCCGTCGGCCCCATGGACCTCCAACCCGAGCTCCCGCAGCCCGGAGACGAGAACATCCCGGTTGGACTCCAGCTCGGCGGCCATCGACTCGACCCAGTCACCGCAGTCGTCCAATCCCCGCGCCACGGCCGGCTGAACGTGGGTGACGCCGACGTAGCTGAGGAACTGCTTCGCCGTGGCCACCGCGGACACCAGTTCTTCGCAGCCGAGGACCCACCCCGTCTTCCAACCGGTGACGTTGAACGTCTTCGCGGCCGACGAGACGACCACGCACCGATCGCGCATCCCGGGGATGTCGGCGATGGAGGTGTGGGAGTGGCCGTCGAAAAGCAGGCGCTCGTAGACCTCGTCGGCCAGCACCCACGCCCCGGCCGCGACGGCGACCTCCGCGACGGCCTCGAGCTCGGCGGCGGTGAAGATCGTGCCGGTCGGGTTGTGCGGGGTGTTGACGATGATCATCGCCGTGTCCTCCCGCACCGCCGCGCGCAGGGCGTCGACGTCGAGGCGCCAGCCGTCCTCGCCAGACCGCAGCGGAACCGCGGTCCACTCCGCGCCGGCCAGCTCCACGGCGGCGCGGTAGGAGTCGTAGAAGGGCTCGATGAGCACCACGTGCGCCCCCGGCTCGACGAGCCCGAGCACGGCCGCGGTGAGGCCCTCGGTGGCGCCGACGGTGACCAGGCACTCGGTGCCGGCATCCCAATTCTGGCCGAGCCGGCGGGCGCGGTCGTCGCAGATCGCGCGGCGCAGCTCCTCGACGCCGCGGCCGGGAGCGTACTGGTTGTCGCCGCGGCGGATGGCGGCGATGGCCTCGTCGAGCATCTCCCGCGGCCCGTCGCTGTCGGGGTAGCCCTGGCCGAGATTGATGGCTCCGGTGGTCTTGGCCAGGCGGCTCATGGTGGCGAAGATGGTCTCGCCCAGCGGGCGCAGGCGGCGCACGGTGGGGCCGTTCGGGTCGATGCTCATGGGGTAGACGGTATTCGAACGGGCCGCGGCGGGGCCATCCGCGCCGGCTGGCACAATGTGCGGCATGAGTGAACCGATCTCCGGCTTCGACGCGCGCCCCGGCTACGACCCCGCCAGCGAGGGCTTCACGCCCGTGACGTCCGACGAGGGCAAGCTGCGGCAGCTGGTCGACTACCTGGCCGAGCACGTCTCGGCCTACCGCGATGCGCCGCCCGTGCCGTGGTCGGGGACTGGGGAGGAGGTCGCCGACGCCCGCGCCGCCGCCAATGCCCGCATGGCGCGGCTTCCCGACGCGATCGTCCACGCCTCCATGCTCGTCCTAGGCGCTGGCGTCGACCACACGCTGCCCTTCGTCGCCTTCGACGGCGCGGGGTGCCGGATCGAGGACGTGGACGCGGCCGGCGTGCCCGTGCGCGTGTTCGTGCCCGGCGATCCCACGGGCGCGGTCGTCGTCGCCGCGCATGGCGGCGCGTGGTGGATGGGCGACGGCGCGGCCCTCGACGGTTCCTTCGGCCCGGATTGCGCGGCGCTGGCGCAGCGGTCGGGTGCGGTGGTCGTCGACGTCGACATCCGCCTGGCGCCCGAGCACCCCATGCCGGCCGCCGCCGAGGACATCGCCGCCGTCGCGCGCTGGGCGCGCACCGGCCCGCTGCCGGAGATCGCCGCCGACGCCCCGGTCGTGCTGTGGGGGAGGTCGTCGGGCGGGCATGCGGCGGTGGTTGCCGCGGGGTTGCTTGACGACGACGCACCGGACGTCGGAATCTCTTCCATCGCCCTCACCGCACCGTCGCTGGATCTGCGGGGACGATCGAAGGAGATGCTCACGGCCATCTTCGGCCACGCCGATGCCGCCGACCCCACGGTGTCCCCGGCGCTCGGCGAGCTGCCGGGGGTGCCGCGGGCGCACGTGCAGCTGGGCACGATGGACGAGACGGTGTCGGGCGGGGACGTGGTCGTCGACAAGCTCCTGGCCTCGGGCCGGCCCGCGACGTCGGCGGATTTCCTGGCCACCCACCTGGTGGCGGTGCCCGCGGTGCAGCGGGCGCGGATCACCGACCTGGCCCGCCACGTCCTCGACGCCACCGGCACGGCCCGCGAGCTGCCCGGCGACCCGGCGGGGGAGTACGACAAGGACGCCATCGACCGCGCCAACCGGGAATCCTGGGGGAGTTAGAGCTCCAGCAGGTCGTAGCGGGTGTCGCGGACCTCGGCGACGCGCTCGAGGTTGGCGCGCAGCAGCTGCCAGTCGCCCTCGGGGATGGTGCGCTCGGCGTTGCGGCGGGTGCGCGTGGACGGGGTGGCCCAGGCGATCGGCACCGGCGTGACCTGGTCCCAATGATCGCGGCCGCGGCGGTGCTTGCCGCCGACGGCCACCGACGGTACCCGCGCGCCGACCGTCCGCGGCGTGCCGGAGACCTTGGACACCGTGCGCAGCACGAGCGCCCGGCGGGGCTCGGCGCCCTCGTCGGAGGCGGTGTCCACCAGCGCCATCAGCGTCATCGTGCGCGGCTCGACCTCGGCGATCATCGCCGGCGCCAGCGGCCACGTGTCGTAGAGGTCCTGAGGGGTGCCCGTCGTGCCCGGCAGCGTCAGCGCCACCCACGCGCACATCGTGCCGAAGGTGATGGCCACGATGCCCACGCCCAACCCGAGAGCGGACGTGCCCAGCAGCCACAGCGCCAGCGCGCCGCCGGCCCACAGCAGCACCGCCATGATGGCGGCGGAGATGCGCAGGCGCTTGCCGTCGCGGAAATACTCGTTGTTGGCGGTGTTGTGGGCTTCGTCGACGGTGAAGTCGAAGCTCATCGGGTTGGGTCCTTCCTGGGGTGGGTGGTGCGTCGCGGCGCGCGCGACTACAGCGTATCGCCCGGCAGCGACGGGCCGAGCAGCTCGTCGGCGTCGGCGATGCGGTAGGCGTAGCCCTGCTCGGCGAGGAAGCGCTGCCGGTGGGCGGCGTACTCGGTGTCGAGGGTGTCGCGGGCGACGACGGAGTAGAAGATCGCGCCGCCGCCGTCGGCCTTGGGGCGCAGCAGGCGGCCCAGGCGCTGGGCCTCCTCCTGGCGCGACCCGAACGTGCCGGACACCTGCACGGCGACGGCGGCTTCGGGCAGGTCGATGGAGAAGTTGGCCACCTTCGACACCACGAGGGTGGTCAGCTCGCCGGAGCGGAAGGCGTCGAAAAGCTCCTCCCTGCGCTTGTTCGGGGTCTTGCCGTCGATGACCGGCGCGTCGAGCGCCCGGCCCAGCTCCTCGAGCTGGTCCAGGTAGGCGCCGATGACCAGGGTCGGCTCGCCGGGGTGTCGGTCCAGGAGCTTTTCGACGACCGGGATCTTCGTGGGCGACGTGGCGGCGAGGCGATAGCGGTCCGTCGCTTCGGCGGTGGCGTAGACCATGCGCTCGGCTTCGGTGAGGGTGACGCGGACCTCGATGCAGTCGGCCGGGGCGATCCAGCCCTGCGCCTCGATGTCCTTCCACGGGGCGTCGTAGCGCTTCGGCCCGATGAGGCTGAAGACGTCGCCCTCACGGCCGTCCTCGCGCACCAGCGTCGCCGTCAGGCCCAGGCGGCGGCGGGACTGCAGGTCGGCGCTCATGCGGAACACCGGGGCCGGCAGGAGGTGGACCTCGTCGTAGATGATCAGGCCCCAGTCCCGGGAATCGAATAGTTCCAGGGCGCGGAACTCGCCCTTCGTCTTGCGGGTGACCACCTGGTAGGTGGCGATGGTCACCGGGCGGATCTCCTTGCGCTCGCCCGAGTACTCGCCGATCTCGTCCTCGGTCAGCGAGGTGCGGCGCAGCAGCTCGTCGCGCCACTGGCGGCCGGCGACGGTGTTGGTCACCAGGATCAGGGTGGTGCGGTTGGCGTCGACCATCGCGGCCGCGCCGACGATGGTCTTGCCCGCGCCGCAGGGCAGGACCACCACGCCGGAGCCGCCGTCGCGGAAGGAATCGGCGGCGTGGCGCTGGTAGTCGCGCAGCTCCCACGCGTCGTGCTCGCCGACCCACTCGATGTCGTGGGCCTCGCCGTCGACGTAGCCGGCGGTGTCGCCCGCCGGCCAGCCGACCTTGAGCAGCTCCTGCTTGATGCGCCCGCGCTCGGAGGGGTGGACCGTCCACGTGTCGGCGTCGATCTCCTCGCCGAGCATCGGGCGGATCTTCTTGTGGCGGGTGATCTCCGCCAGCACCGCCGGGTCCTTCGACTCGAGCACCAGGCCGTGAGCGGGGTGCTTGGACAGCGTCAGCCGCCCGTAGCGGTCCATGGTCTCCGCGACGTCGATGAGCAGCGCCTGCGGCACCGGGAAGCGCGAGTACTTCTCCAGCACGTCGACGACCTGCTCGGCGTCGTGGCCGGCGGCGCGGGCGTTCCACAGGGCCAGCGGCGTGATCCGGTAGGTGTGGATGTGCTCCGGGGCCCGCTCCAGCTCGGCGAAGGGGGCCAGCGCCGCGCGGGCGGCGTCCGCGTCGGCGTGGTCGATCTCGAGGAGGACCGTCTTGTCGGACTGGACGATGAGGGGGCCGTCGCCGAAGGACATGGGGCATCACCACTGCTTCCGGTTGGGGAAAAGACTCGCGTGCGGCCCGCCCGGGGCCGAAACGCGCCAAAACCCCATTATGACGCGGTGGGCGTCATGCGTCGAGGACGACCTCCGTCACGCGGTGCAGCAGGAAGCGCAGCACCTGGCCCGTCGCGGGGTCGACCGCGTCGACCTGGCCGCCCGACACCGTCACCGGGCGCACGCGCCTGCGGCCGGCCCGGCCGTTGCGGTCGACGAACCCGATGGTCACGTCGAGCCCGGAGCGGGCGGCGCGGTGCAGCAGCGCCTGGGCGGCCGCGCCGGTGGCGGGGTCGTCGTCCATGCCGATGCGCGTGCCGTCGCCGGTGTCCGCAGCCCGGTCGCCGGCCTGGATGGATTGCAGCGCCTGGCTGATCCGGCCGTCGTCGGCGCGGGCGGGCGCGGCCGGGCGGCGCGGGGCCTCCGGCACCCGGAACCGCTCCGGGCGCAGGTCGAGTGCGGCGCCCAGCGGATCCTCGGCGATGGCCGACAGCCCGGCGTCGCGCAGGGCGGCGATCATCGCCGGCGGGGTGGCCTGGCAGATCGCGACGGTGTCCGCCAACCGGCGCAGGCCGAGGCGCTCGGCCACCGGATCCGCCAGCACCTGCGCCAGCAGCGCCGGGTCCTCGCACCGCAGGTACGCCGCCGCCGGGCCGCCGCGCAACCGGCCGTGGCGGCGGGCGACGTCGTCGATGAGGTAGGTCACCGACTGCGGCACCTCGCCCATCGCGCGGTCGGACAGGAACCCGTGGAGGTCGGCCGCCGACGTCCCGGCGTCGAGCGCGCGGCGCACCGACTCCTCCGAGATGCGGTGGACGCTGGCCAGGCCGGGCGATTCCAGATCGGTGAAGGACTCCAGCGTCTCCAGGAACGCGCCGTCGGCCGGCCCCGGCACCAGCAGCGTCAGGTCGGCCTGCACGATGAACTGCGTCGCCGGCGCCGGCAATGAGGAGGCCAGGGCGCCGGCCAGATCGCCGTCGTCGTGAAGCTCCCCGACCTTGCCCACCGCCGCCCTGCCCGCCGCGGACGCCCCGGCCCCGATGACGGACCCGGCGCCACCGCCGGCCGGCACCGCCAGGCCCAGCACGGCGAACTCGGAGAGGATCTCGGCCAGGACGTCGTCGGGGCAATGCGACGACGCGATCGGGGCGCGGGCGTTGAACCGCGCGCGGACGTCCGGGATGCCGGAACCGGGGGAGGTGCCCTCGCACAGCAGGCGCAGCACGCGCATCCGCAGCTCCGGGGCGCCGGCGCGCCGGGCGTCGGGGGACAGCAGGGCCAGCGGCTTGCCGGTCGGGCCATCGGCGCCGACCAGCCACGGGGCCTCCTCGGACGCGAGCCAGCCGACGATGAGGCGGGCCCAGCGCTGCGCGGCGCCGTCCTCGAGGAACCCGTCGGCCACCGAGGTCGGCGCGAGGTAGTCGCCCCCGGAATCGTCCTCCGGCAGCGGGCGCGGGGTGCCCACGTGGATCAGGCCGGCCGCCGACGCGATGGCGATGACGCGGGCGAGCTCCAGGTCGCCGATGCCCAGGGCGTCGACGAGGCGGCGATGTTCGCGCACTCCGACGGTGCCGTCCTTGAGCGTGGGCACGGCCCGCTCGCCGAGCAGCTCCAGCAGGGCGCGGACGGTGCGCAGCAGTTCCAGCGCCGCGCCGGCGGCGGCACCGTCGGGGTCGCGCAGCTCCACCGCGTCGGCCGGCCCGGGCCGCAGCACCGGCGGCCCGTCCGGGGGCACCGACCCGCGCAGCAGGGCGCGGACGCGGCCCGGCAGCCGCACCGTCGATTCGTCGATGCGCTCCAGCAGCCCCGCGGCGATGAGGCGCGGCACGGGCAGCGCGGGGTCGGCGCCGGGCGCGGCGTCGCGGGTGGTGCCCAGCCCGCCGGCGTCGGCCAGGGTGCCCAGCAGCTTGCGCTGGCGATCATCGGCGCCGGCCAGCGCCTCCCGCAGCTCGGCGCCGGTCGGCTCGCCGGGGCGCGGGATCAGGCGCCACCCGGCGGGCAGCGCGGCGACGACCTCGTCGGCCACGAGCAGATGGTCGACCCATTCCCCGGGCGTCTTTCCGGGCGTCTTGCGCGCCGAGCGCCCGGAAAACGCCCCCGCGCCGCCGGGCCCGTCGCCGTGGATGAGGGCCGATCGCCGCAGCTCGTCGAGGGCCTCGCGCGCGTGCGCGATCGTCGGCCGGTCCTTCGCGGGCACGCCGGCCGCCGACAGGTCCTCGCGGAGCTTGTCGACGACGCCGGCCGCCGCCACCGGTTCGGCGTCCCCGCCCAGATCGATCGCGGCTTCGAGCAGCGCCAGCCCCAGGGCGTCGACGTCGGACAGTGCCCGCTGCACGGACGATCGCAGCTGCAGTCGACCGGCCAGCGCGTCGGAGGACCGGGGCGGCGGCGACAGCGCATCGGGGCGGCGGCGCAGGACGTCGGCGAGGAAACCGTCGGAACGGGCCGCCAGCCATCGGCGAAACGGGGGGAAGGGGGTGGCGTGGGTCATGTCGGTTCCCACATTAGCCGGGGCGAAAGGTGACTGGCGTCGCCGTTTCTGAGATAATGATGAGCATGGCTAACGTTCAGAAGAAGAACCAGTACGTCGATCCGGGCTGGCCGCAGGACCTCGCCCCGGGCGAGCACCCCGTCACCGAAATCGTCGCCCGCCACGCCGGCGCCGACTCGCCCTACGGCGACACGACGTTCCCGGTTCCGGTGGAGACCCTGCATTACGTCCACCCGACCACGGTCATCAACAAGTAGGCCCGGGGCCCCGAACTTCAGGTCCGAGCCCGATGGTCACCCGGCGTCGACGGGTGCCCATCGGGCATTGGCCATGCCCGGGCATGGGGCTCTTCCAGTTGGCGCCCCACTTCTCCCGAATACGAAAAACCCGCCTCCGGTCACGCCGGAAGGCGGGTTTTTTCGTGGCTCCGTGGTGTCGGAGCCCGGGACTCGAGCCCGGTGGGCCCGGTCGCGGGGAGAGCGTGCTTAGACGAAGGACGGGACGCCCGGGATGGACGGCACGCTGGCCAGCAGCTTCTCCAGGATCTCGTTGTACTGGCCGGTGACCTCGGTCGGCAGGGCGACGCCCTGGGCGGAGGCGATGGCGCGGGCATCGGTGAGAACCTCGTTGAGGTCCGCGATGGTGCGGGCGGCCTGCAGGTCGGCGACGATGCCCTGGATGGTGGCGGCGTCGAGCGACGGGGCGGCGGCCGGGGCCTGGGCCTGCTCGCCCTGCGGGGCGGCGTAGTTCACGCCGGCGCCGGCGGAGCTCGGGTGCGGGCGGTCGGTCGGGCCGGAGCTCAGGCCCAGCTTGGCGGAGCAGGCCGGCCAGGCGCCCCAGCCCTGCTGCGCGAGGACCTTCTCGGCGACGTAGATCTGCTCTTCGCGGGTGGCCTGGTCGGCGGTCGGGGCGAACTCGCCGCCGCCGAAGCCGTTCCAGGTGCCGGCGGCGAACTGCAGGCCGCCGTAGTAGCCGTTGCCGGTGTTGATGGACCAGTTGCCGCCGGACTCGCACTCCGCCAGGCGATCCCAGTCGGAATCCGGGGCGGCGGTGGCGGTCGGGGCGGCCATGGCGGCGCCGGCGCCGAGGATGGCGCCGGTCAGGGCGACCTTGGCGGAGGTGGAGATGAAGCTGCGGTTCTTGGTGGCGTGACGGGCCATGGTGGTGGTTTCCCTCTCGTTGATTTCGGTGATTCGCCGTCGGGGTTAGCTGTCGGGTTCGGGCGGAAGGGATGCCCGGCGGACGTGGTGGTCCGGCTTCACCCCAGGGAGGTGGGCGCCGATGTGGCGCTTTCCCGGCCGGCTTGCGCCGGTGGTTTCCCCGACCCCGTCTCGATCAGGATGTTGTCCATGAAGTTTTCGCTGGCCTCGGGTCTCCGTGGTGCCGTCCCGGACGGGGTTGGGCGAGGGGCGGCGGAGGTGCCGTGGTGCGTCGTTTGCGTACGGTAGCGGTCGGTAACGGAATAGTCACGTTAACCGGACTGGCGGGGTGGCGGCGGTTTTTCGTCGAAAAGCAGGTGCTTTACGACGTTTTGGCTGGTCAACCCATATGATGTGGGGCATGTTGCGGATGGGGAAGAACTGAAATGTGACCAAGGTCACGTTATCATGCCGTGATCTTCGGGGGTTGATCGGCCGTGGGCTATACTTCGTTGTTTCACTTCATGTTCCGTTCCGCCCGCTCAGCCGCCCCGCGGTGACCGCGGGGGGACGGAGAGAACCGAGAGGAAGGTGGCCCCGGTGCCCATCGGCAAGGTCAAGTGGTACGACAAGGATCGCGGCTTCGGATTCGTGTCCAACCCCGGCGGGGACGACGTCTACGTCGGCCATGCCGTGCTGCCGGAGGGCGTCGAGGAACTGGCCAAGGGCCAGCGCATCGAATACGACTACGCCGACGGCCGCCCGGGCCCGCAGGCGCTGCACATCACCGTGCTCGAGGAGGCCCCGCGCTCCGGCCGCGCCGGCGCCGGCCGCCGCCCCGCCAAGCGCCACTCGCCCGAGGACCTCAACGGCATGATCTCCGACATGATCTCCATGCTCGAGTCCACCGTCCAGCGCGACCTGCGCTCCGGCCGGTACCCCGACCGCAAGCACGGCCACCAGATGGCCGAGGTCATGCGCGCCGTGGCCCGCGAACTGGACCACTGAGGCGCTGAGTTACTGAGGCGGAACTGGAGCCGAGTTACTCCCGGCCGGCGTCGTTGACGATGGACCAGGTGACGCCGTAGGCGACCTCTTCGCCGGCGTCATCGGAGCCGACGACCGTGGACGACACCTCGACGACGCCCAGCGGCGTGCGCTCGCCGTTGACCGACGCCGAGCCCGCGATGGTCTCCGTCTTCGATTCGCCCGGCTCCTTGCGGTCGGCGGAGTTGACGGACTCGTCGGCGTAGAAGCGCTGCAGGGCCCACGTCACGGAGGACACCTCGTCGGGGACCTCGATCTCCGCGGTCTCCTCAAGTCCGATGGACACGTGCGCGGTGGCGGCGTCGTCGGTGGTGCACGCGTCCTCGCCGCGGTCGAAGATGTTGCAGACGCGGTAGGGGGAGACCTCGAGCTCCTCGCCGCCCACGCGCACCGTCATGGTCAGCGCGGCGGGGTCGTCGACGGCACCGTCGTTGGCGCGGTCGAGGACCAGGACCAGGCCCGTGATGAACAGCGCGACCGCGACGATCACGCCGATGATCCGCCAGGTCTTCTTATTCGCCTTCGCCGCCACGGGCCCGCTCCTTCGTCGTCGTCCGGCCGGCGCCGCCCGGCGCCCGAACCGCGGGCCAGTCTAACGGCGGCTAACCGGCGGGCGTGAACCGGACCTCGAACAAGGTGGGCCAGTACTTGCCGGTGACCAGGAAGTGGTCGGTGCCCGGGACGTGGGCGATGCCGTTGAACACGTCCGCGCGGGCGCGGGCCGCGGGATCGAGGGAATCGACCAGCGCCGTGGCATCGGCGAAGCCCGTGACCGCGCCGGTGGCGGGGTCGATGCGCACGATGTCGTTGGTCTGCCACCGGTTCGCCCACACTTCGGGGCCGTCCGGGCCGTCGACGCACTCGAGTTCGTTGAGGTTGCCCACCGTCACCTCGCCGGCGGTGACGTCGACCCGGCCGGTTTCGGCGAAGGTCGCGGGATCGCGGAAGGTCAGCGTGTGCGAGCCGTCGGACATGACCAGGCGGTCGCCCTGGGCGCACAGGCCCCAGCCCTCGCCCTCGTATTCGGCGCGGCCGGTCTCCTCCAGCGTCACGGCGTCGCGGGCGAACGCCACGCCCTTCTGCCACGTCAACTGCCACACCACGTCGCCGGCGCGCGTGATGCCCTCGCCGAAGAATTCCTTCGGCAGGTCGTGCCGGTCCTGCGCCGGCGAGCCCGCCCGCCAGTCCGGCACGCGCCAGATCGCCGACTCGCCCCACTGGCCGGTGCCCACGAGCAGCGACCCGTCGTCGTCGATCTCCAGGCCCTGCGTGAAGGCGCGGTCGTCGAACGGGTGCTCCGCGACGACCTCGATGCCCAGCTCGGGGATCCCGGCGGCCTCGGCCACGCTCCCGCCCCGGTCGGCGCCGGCGGTGTTCTCCACGGGCACGGGGGAGGGGGATCCCGCCGGGGCGTCGTCAAGCGACCCACCGGAACAGCCCGCGAGGAGGAACACGGACGACAGGAGGCCGGCGGAGGCGGCCTTCGCGCTGAGCTTCATGCACCCCACTCTAGAATGGCCCGTGTGACAGACAACCGACGCCGCCGTTCCCGCAATCGCCGCCGCTCCCGCGGCCCCCTGTTGGGCGACCGGGCCGTCGGCATCGCCCGCGCCGCCGTCGACGACATGGACGAGGGCCCCGCG
Organism: Corynebacterium sp. NPDC060344; assembly: GCF_042725215.1. NCBI lineage: Bacteria > Bacillati > Actinomycetota > Actinomycetes > Mycobacteriales > Corynebacteriaceae > Corynebacterium > Corynebacterium sp. NPDC060344. The sequence continues at coordinate 11,305 of NZ_JBHXCS010000013.1, forward strand.
GGCGGCCACGTCGGCGTCAACGTCACCCACCCGGGGGTGGCCGTGCACAACTTCGCCGCGGAGCTGCCGGGCTACCGGGGATGGGAATGGCACGTGGTGCTGGCGTGCGCGCCGGGCACCGACCACATCACCGTCAGCGAAGTCGCCCTGGTCCCCGGCGACAGCGCACTGCGCGCGCCCGCCTGGGTGCCGTACGAGGAGCGCCTGCGCCCCGGCGACCTCGGCCCGCGCGACCTGCTGCCGCCCGCGTCCGACGATCCCCGCTTGACGACGGCCGACGCGGAAGACCGTGAGCTCACCCCGGAAGGATTGCGCCTAACGGCGGAGCGCTGGACCGACGGCGACACCGGGCCGCACGGCGAATTCGCCGACGAGGCCCTGCGCCATTGCGGGACGTGCGCCTTCTTCGTGGCGCTGGAGGGGCCGCTGGGCGCCGACTTCGGCGCCTGCGTCAACGAGTGGGCCTTCGACGGCGACGTCGTCCACGTCGACCACGGGTGCGGCGCGCACTCGGCCACCCCGGAAGTCACCGGCGCGGGCGCGCCGGGCGGCGAGGCGTACGACGATCAGGAGATCGTCGAGCGGGCGGATCTGCGGGGGCACTGACCCGGTGGTCGCCCGTGTTGCCCGGCGGGGGCCGCGAGTGCGATTCTGAGAGGCGCATTAACGATCCCCGGCCGCCGCGCCCCATCGCGGCGGCCGCCCGTCAAGACTGGAGCGCACGCGCATGGCCGAATCCACGGTGGAGCCCGCAGACCATAAGGGGGCCGCTCGCGCAGAGCGCCGCGGCCCCGCATCCGCAATCGACCGCTACTTCGGCATCACCGAGCGCGGGTCCAGCATCGTCACGGAGGTCCGCGGCGGCGTCGTCACGTTCTTCGCGATGGCGTACATCATCCTGCTCAACCCCCTGATCCTCGGCGGCATCGAGGACGTCGAGGGCACCGTGCTGTCGGTGCCGCAGGTCGCCGCGATGACCGCGTTCGCCGCCGGCATCATGACCATCCTGTTCGGCGCATGGGCCAAGTACCCGTTCGGCATTGCCGCGGGCCTGGGCATCAACACGCTGGTCGCGGTGACCTTCGTGGCCAACGAGGGCCTGACCTGGGCCGAGGCGATGGGCCTGGTGGTCATCGACGGCCTGATCATCGTCGCGCTGGCCGTGTCGGGCTTCCGCTCGGCGGTGTTCAACGCGATCCCGCCGTCGATGAAGGCGGCGATGGCGGTCGGCATCGGCCTGTTCATCTCCATCATCGGCTTCGTCGACGGCGGCCTGGTCCGCCGCATCCCCGACGCCGCCGGCACCACCGTGCCGGTGCAGCTGGGCATCGGCGGCCACATCACGTCGTGGCCGACGGCGGTCTTCGTGCTGGGCATCATCATCTGCGGCGTGCTGGTCGTGCGGAAGGTGCCGGGCGGGCTGTTCATCGGCATCGTCGTCAACACCATCATCGCGCTGATCGTCGAGGCCGCCACCAAGTCGGGCCCGTCGTTCGTCGACGGCGAGCCGAACCCGGGCGGCTGGAGCCTCGCGGTGCCGGGCGCCCCGGACGGCATCGGCGGCCTGCCGGACATGTCGCTGCTGGGGCAGTTCGACATGTTCGGCGCGTTCGTACGCCTGGGCGTCATCGGCGCGACGATGCTGGTGTTCACCCTGGTCCTGGCGAACTTCTTCGACGCCATGGGCACCATGACGGGCCTGGGCAAGCAGGCCGGGCTGGCGGGCAAGGATGGCGTGCTGCCGGGCATGAAGCGCGCGCTGGTCGTCGAGGGCCTCGGCGCCGTGGTCGGCGGCGCGTCGTCCTCTTCGTCGAACACGGTGTACGTGGATTCCGCCGCCGGCATCGGCGACGGTGCCCGCACGGGCCTGGCCAACGTGGTCACGGGCCTTCTGTTCCTGCTGGCGATGTTCTTCACGCCGCTCTACGAGATCGTGCCGGTCGAGGCCGCGGCCCCGGTCCTGGTCATCGTCGGCGCGATGATGATGTCGCAGATCACGGAGATCGACTTCTCCCGTTTCGACATCGCGCTGCCGGCCTTCATGACCATCGTGATCATGCCGTTCACGTACTCCATCGCCAACGGCATCGGCGTCGGCTTCGTCACCTACGCCCTGCTGGCGCTGTTCTCGGGCCGGGCCCGCGAGGTCCATCCGCTGCTCTACGTCGTCGCCGCGCTGTTCCTGGTGTACTTCGGCATCGAGCCCGTCTCGGCGATCCTGGGCGCGTAGCCGGTGCCGGATTCACGCCCGAACCGCGTGCGGGTCGCCGATGCGGCCGATCCGCGCCTCGACGACATCCGCGACCTCAACCGCTCGGATTCCCGCCCGGATCTGCCGGGCGGCAAGGGCCTGGTCATCGCGGAGGGCGCGTTGATCGTCCCCCGCCTGGCCGGGTCGAGGTTTCCGTTGCGCTGCATCGCGGGCACTCCTCGGCGCCTGGATTCGCTTGACGACGACCTGGCGTCCGGCGATCCCGCCGTCCGCGCCCGGGCGCTGTCGGTGCCGTGGCTCGAAGTCGAGCGGCCGGTGCTGGCCGGCGCCGTGGGATTCGATTTGCACCGGGGCCTGCTCGGCGTCGCCGACCGTGCGCCGGAGCCGGCCGTGGACGAGGTGGTGGCGGGGGCGCGTACCCTGCTCATCCTCGAGGGCGTCGGCGACCACGAGAACATCGGCGCCATGTTCCGAAATGCCGCGGGCATGGGAGTCGACGGGGTGCTCTTCGGCGCCGCGTGCGCGGACCCGCTGTACCGGCGCGCGGTGCGGGTGTCCATGGGCCACGTGCTGCGCACGCCGTTCGCGCACCTGCCGGGGACCACGACGACGTGGCAGCGCTCGCTCGACGGGCTGCGCGACGCCGGTTTCCGCATCGTGGCCATGACGCCGGGGGAGGGGTCGGTGCCGCTGTGGGAGGCGATGGCACACGAGAAGGTGGCCATCCTCGTCGGAGCCGAGGGCCCGGGGCTCACCGAGCACGCGATGCGCGCCGCCGACGTCCGCGCCCGCGTCCCCATGGCGGAGGGCACGGACAGCCTCAACGTGGCCACGGCCGCGGCCATCGCGTTCTACGAGCGGTTGCGCTTCTGAACCTTCGCCCAGGCCCGGCTGCCCCACCCGCGCACGCCGCGGCCGAGTGAGCGGGCGCCGTCGGCGGCGGCGCGGCCGACGCGGCGGATGCCTTCGGCGGAGTCGTCGGGGGCGCGCTGCGAGTGGTCCTCGTAATCGTCGTAGTCGGCGTTGCCCGCGGCCGAGCCGGGGGCTCCCAGCGATGCTGCGCTGCGCCGCGTCGCCTCCGGCGGACGTGCCGAGGCCCTGCGCCCGTCGATGGCGAATGCGCTGACGGGGATGTCCGGGCCCGGATCGGCGGGGTCGAAGCCGAGCCAACCGGCTGCCGCGGCGGCGGCGAGTTCGGCGGGCACGAAGGGCATGGCCACGCCGCGGCGCGGTGCCACGGGGGCGGTGGCGGAATCGCTGGCGGCGTCAGCGTCATTGCCATCGGACTCCGGCTTGCGGCGCCCGGCCCAGAAATCGCCCTCGAAGACCTCCGGCACGCCGGTGTCCTCGAGGATGGTGAACCGTGTCGCGGAAAAGGCGCGCTTGAGCTCGCCGGCGCGCCAGTGGGCGAAGGCGCCGAAACCGGTGGCGGGGTCGGTGGAGAAGGCGTACACGTCGGTCGCCGCGATGCCGCGCAAGTAGCGCTGCGGCAGCTCGGAGAGCAGGGAGACGTCCTCCAGGACCGTCTGCACCACGGCCAGGCCGTCGAAGCCGCCGATGTAGAACTCGCCGGCGCCCGCGGGCGCGGACCTGTTCAGCGGGAAATCGCCGATGGGGGTGACCGTCAGGCGCGGGTCGAGCAGCGCCAGGTATTTGCGGCCGAATCCCCGGTCATGGCCGGGTTCGGCGGTGAGGACGCTCAACGGCTCCGCGGCCGTGACGAACCAGATCGTGGCGACGCCCGCGCGCGGCCCCCGGGGAGTGCTCATCCCTCACCCGTCACTTCCGGTCCGTGGGGCGCACCCCGAGCAGAACATCCTCCCAGGAGGGCATGACCGTCTTGCGGCGGCGCTTCGGCGCGGGACCCTCGTCGGGGTGGCGCAGGAAATCGGCGTCGTCATTGATGCCGTCGGAGTCGGCGTCGCCCCCGTGATCGTGAGGGGAGTGAGGGCCGTGGTGGCCGGGGTGGCCGTGATCGCCATGTCCGTCCTCGGAGACACCGGCGGCACCGGCGTCATGCGCTCCCGGTGCTCCCGGGGTCACATGCGGCGCGGCCTCCGGCGCCGGGCGCAGGCCCGGGGCTTCGCCCTCGACGGAGGACAGATTGCGGCGCGGGCGGGCGAAGTCGGGATCGACGAGCTCGGCGGCGATGGTGTTGCGGGCCACCGTCGAGGCGGAAGCGCCCTCGGCGTGGAACGCCCACTCCGCGGTGGTGGTCGAGTGCCCGGCGGACCAGGTCACGCCGATGATCCACTGCCCGGCCGGATCGCGCCACGCATCCCATTCCGACGTGGTCAGGTCCAGGCCTCGGGCGGCGAAGGCGGTGGCCAGGATCTCCCACAGCGTCAGCTTCGCCGGGCCATCCGCCCGCCGCGGCCGGGACTGCTTGCCCAGCTCCGCGATGCGGGCGCGCTCGGCGAGAACCGGGTGCGCGAAAGGCTCGATGCGGCGGGCCGGCATGCCGGTCAGCTCGAGGAGCTCCTCCACCGACGCGCCGCCGCGGACGCGGTCCTGGATCTCGCGGGGCCGCAGGACCATCTTCGGCTCGGCCATCTCGACCACGACCGGTTCCGGGCGGGAGGCGGCCTCATCGGCGGTGTCGTCGGCCGCGGCAGAGTTCTCGTCGGAGTCGGTGTCCTGCGGGGCGTCGACCTGCGCAGCGTCGTCCGGCGCCGCCTCTTCCTGGGCGGCGGCCTCCGGATCCCCGGGGGAATCGGGGTGCGCGGAGGCGTCGTCAAGCGACTCCCCGACGGGCACGGAAACGGCCGCGACCAAATCCCGCAACTCGTCGGTGACCGGCAGCGCGAACCGCTCCCCGTCACCCGCGCCGGAATCCGCGGCGGCGAGGATGATCGTCCCCGGCTCGCCGGCGTCCGTGATGGGCTTCAATTCCCGCATTCGAAAACCTCCTGGGGATGACCGCCGTGTACTTTCCCCCATGCTAAACGACGAAACCCCCGCCAGGCCGCCACCAATGTGGTGCGGCGTGTGCGGGGGATCGCGGCGCGGGCTCCCGAAACGGGCCCGGCGGGGATCAGGCCGAAGCGTGGCCGTTGTCGAGGATCCAGTCGATGGCGCCGGTCAGCTTCTTGACGTCCTCCGGATCGATCGCCGGGAACATGCCGATGCGCAGCTGGTTGCGGCCCAGCTTGCGGTACGGCTCGGTGTCCAGGATGCCGTTGGCGCGCAGCACCTTGGCGATCTTCGCGGCGTCGATGTCGTCGGAGAAGTCGATGGTGCCCACGACCAGCGAGCGGGTGGCCTCGTCCGCCACGTACGGGGAGGTCTCGGCGCGGCGCTCGGCCCAGTCGTACAGGTGCGACGAGGACTCGGTGGTGCGGGCCACCATGCCGTCGAGGCCGCCGTTGGCGTTCATCCACTTGACCTGGTCGGCGAGCATGAGCAGCGTGCCCACGGCCGGGGTGTTGTAGGTCTGGTTCTTCAGCGAGTTGTCCACCGCGGTCTGCAGGTTGAGGAACTCGGGGATGAAGCGGTCCGAGGCGTTGATCTTGGCGATGCGCTCCAGCGCCGCCGGGGACATCGCGGCCAGCCACAGGCCACCGTCAGAGGCGAAGCACTTCTGCGGGGAGAAGTAGTAGGCATCGGCCTGCGAAATGTCGACGGGCAGGCCGCCGGCGCCCGACGTGGCGTCGATGGCGACGAGCTGGCCCTCCGAGCCCTCCGGGCGGGTGACGGGCACCATCGCGCCGGTCGAGGTCTCGTTGTGCGCCCAACCGATCAGGTCGACGCCCTCCTCGCCCGCGACGACCGCCGGCGCCGTGCCCGGCTCGGACTCGATGACCTGCGGGGCGTCGAGCCACGGGGCCAGCTTGGCCGCCTTGGCGAACTTCGACGAGAACTCGCCGAAGGACAGGTGCGCCGACTTCTTCTCGATCAGGCCGAAGGTCGCGGCATCCCAGAAGGCGGTGGCGCCGCCGAGGGAGAGGATGATCTCGTAGCCGTCCGGCAGGGAGAACAGCTCCGACAGGCCCTCGCGGACCTCGCCGACGACGTTCTTCACGGCGGGCTGGCGGTGCGACGTGCCCATGATGCCCTCGGCGCCGTCGGCGACGGCCTGGATCTGGGACGGGCGGACCTTGGACGGGCCGCAGCCGAAGCGGCCGTCACCGGGGAGGAACTCGGCGGGCAAGGAAGGGAACTGATCGCTCATGGGGCGCAACCTTTCGGTGGGTTATGGACCATCATGACTCTATCGCCCCGGGTGCGGGCGGGTCACGGGCGGGGGATCGCCCCCGAAACCCCCGCGGCGGGTACGGCCGGGGAGGGGGACTCCGGGTGTGGCGAATCCGGGTTCGCAAAATTTGCTAAATGTAAAGATTGCAAAGTGGAAGTTGTGCAAAATGGAGCGGCGCTGGGGCGACCGTTTCGGCTGCTCCGGATGGGTAGGGGCCTTTTCATGCCCAATGGGGGAGGTGATGTGCGCGCCGAGCGCAAAAGTTCGGAAAGTGCGGGCGGGCGACCTGTCCGGGAGTGGTCATCGTATGGGGTGACCTGCCTGAACGTGGTGTTGCTCCGGGAAAACAAAGTCGTTAAGCTGGCCGCCTGACCGCCGCGGGCGCCAAACTGCGGGGGTAAGGGTGTTGTCGCCCTCACATTCTTTGCTAGAGTGTGTCGCAATCCACTGCTGGCGGTTGAGTATGGCTCGGCCGGGCCCCGGTGTGAAGCGGGCGAAGGACTACTTCGGCCGATCCGCATCGGGCACCATCTGCGCGCCCTCGCGGGACGCGCGGATAGTGTGGGCCGTGGCCGGCGAGACAACGCCGGATTGCCTGAACGACACATTTTCAGCGAAAGGGAAGTTGTGGCTACTGAGAACAACAAGGCCGTGCTCCACTACCCCGGCGGCGAGTTCGAGATGGACATCGTCGAGGCCACCGAGGGCAACGACGGCATCGCGATCGGCAAGCTGCTCGCGGACACCGGACTGACCACGTTCGACCCGGGCTACACGGCCACGGGCTCGACGACCTCCGCGATCACCTACATCGACGGCGGCAACGGCATTCTCCGCCACCGCGGTTACCCCATTGAGCAGCTGGCCGAGAAGGCCACGTTCAACGAGGTCTCCTACATGCTGATCAACGGCGAGCTCCCCACGAAGGAGCAGCTGGAGAAGTTCAACTTCGACATCCGCCACCACACCCTGCTGGACGAGGACTTCAAGAAGGCCTTCTCCATCTTCCCGCGCGGCGCGCACCCGATGGCGACGCTGGCCTCCTCCGTCAACATCCTCTCGGCGTACTACCAGGACGAGCTCGACCCGTCCGACCCGGAGGCCCGCGAGCTGGCCACCTCCCGCCTGATGGCCAAGGTGCCCATGCTGGCCGCCTACGCCTACCGCGCCTCCAAGGGCCAGCCGTACATGTACCCGGACAACTCGCTGAACGCCCGCGAGAACTTCCTGCGCATGATGTTCGGCTTCCCGTCCGAGAAGTACGAGGTCGACCCGGTGCTCGTCGAGGCCCTCGACAAGCTCCTCATCCTCCACGCCGACCACGAGCAGAACTGCTCCACCTCGACCGTGCGCATGGTCGCCTCCTCCGGCGCCAACATGTTCGTCTCCATCGCCGCGGGCATCAACGCCCTGTCCGGCCCGCTGCACGGCGGCGCCAACCAGGCCGTTCTGGAGATGCTCGAGGACATCAAGAACAACCACAACGGCGACGCCACCGACTTCATGAACCGCGTGAAGAACAAGGAAGCCGGCGTCCGCCTCATGGGCTTCGGCCACCGCGTGTACAAGTCCTACGACCCGCGCGCCGCCATCGCCAAGAAGACCGCCCACGAGGTGCTGCAGCACCTCGGCGGCGACGAGCTGCTGGACCTGGCCATGAAGCTCGAGGAGATCGCGCTGGCCGACGACTACTTCGTGCAGCGCAAGCTCTACCCGAACGTCGACTTCTACACCGGCCTGATCTACCGCGCCATGGGCTTCCCGTCGGACTTCTTCACCGTCCTGTTCGCCATCGGCCGCCTGCCGGGCTGGATCGCCCACTTCAACGAGCAGGTCACCGACCCGGCCTCGAAGATCAACCGCCCCCGCCAGATCTACACCGGCGAGACCGAGCGCGACATCGTTCCCCGCGACCAGCGCTAGGAGTTTTCGCGCGGTCATCCGCGCGTGACGGCGCCAACGCCCCGTCCGGCCATGTGGCCGGGCGGGGCGTTCGCCGTAGGCGTCGCAAAGCCGCCGCCCTCCGGTGCGGCCCCGACACGGCCCGCCCGCGATCAACTAGACTTCACCCGAAGAAACCGAACCGACGCGGAAGACGCGGGCGCGCCGCGCCCGCCGAACCGCCGATACGAGGAGACTCACCATGGCGAAGCCCGAACTCGGCGCCAAGTCCGGCCCGGCACCCACCGACCTGGTCATCAACGACATCACCGTCGGCGACGGCGCGGAGGCGACCCCCGGCGCCCGCGTCGAGGTCCACTACGTGGGCGTGGAATTCGAGACCGGCGACGAGTTCGACTCGTCGTGGAACCGCGGCCAGTCCATCGAGTTCCCGCTCAACGGCCTCATCGCCGGTTGGCAGGAGGGCATCCCCGGCATGAAGGTCGGCGGCCGCCGCGAGCTGATCTGCCCGCCGGAGAAGGCCTACGGCCCCGCCGGCGCCGGCCACTTCCTGTCGGGCAAGACCCTGGTCTTCGTCATCGACCTGCTCGACGTCAAGTAAGTCGCGCGGCGCACGGCGCCGCGGGTCACTGGCCGAGCGCGAACTCCCGGTAGTGGGCGAAGCGCTGTTCGCGGCCGACGCGCTCGGGGGCGGTTTCCAGCGTCCACAGGGCATGGGCGATGGCGCCGAGGACACGGTCGACGAGCTCGCCGCGGTCCTCCGGCTCGGCGATGATCTCGTCGACGACCCCGGCGGCCAGGAGCGCTTCGGCGGCGACGCCCTGGGCCTCCATCATCTCCGGCGCGTGCTCGGTGTCGCGGTGGATGATCGCCGACGCGCCCTCCGGCGGCAGCGGCGACAGCCACGCGTCGTGCATGGCCAACGCGCGGTCGGCCGGCAGCATGGCCAGCGCGCCGCCGCCGCAGCCCTGGCCCAGGATCATGGAGACGGTGGGCACGCGGACGTCGAGCAGCGCGGTGAGGGTGCGGGCGATCTCGCCGGCCATCGCGCTTTCCTCCGCCTCCTTGGTCAACTCCGCGCCGGCGGTGTCGATGACCGTGACCAGGGGGATCTGCAGGCTCTCGGCCAACCGGATCGCCCGCTGCGCGAACCGCAGCGACGCCGGCCCCATCGGGTCCGGGCCCAACGGCGGCTGCTTGTGGCGGTCCTGGACGACGAGGATCACCGGGCGCCCGGCGATGCGCGCCAGGACGGCGCGGACGGCGTCGTCGTTCTCGCCGTCGCCGGTGCCCGACAGCGGCACCGACCGGTCCTCGAGCGCGGCGAGAATGTCGCCGCCACCCGGCCGCGAATCCTCGCGGGTGCGCAGGATCGACTCCCACGCGCTGCGCCCGTCGGGCACCGCGTCCGGCGGCGGCGCCGGCTCGTCGGTCTCGACGTCGGGCATGAGCACGTCGATGGTCCGACGCACCGAACCGCGCAGGCCCTCCGGCGAAATGACGCCGTCGATGATGCCGCGCTCGAAGAGGTTCTCCGCGCTCTGCACGCCCTCGGGGATGCCGGTGCCCGTCGTCAGCTCGACCACGCGCGGGCCCAGGAAGCCCAGCAGGGCGCCCGGCTCGGCGAAGGTGAAGTGCCCCGACGACCCCCAGGAGGCCATGACGCCGCCGGTGGTGGGGTTGCGCAGGTAGACGAGGAACGGCAGGTGGGCGTCCTTGTGGCGGGCGACGGCGGTGGTGATGGACACCATCATCGCGAATGCCGGGGTGCCCTCCTGCATGCGCGTGCCGCCCGACGTCGGCGACAGCAGCAGCGGCAGTCCCTCGTCGGTGGCGCGCTCGATGCCGCGGATGATCCGCCGGGCCGTCGCCGCGCCGATGGAGCCGGCCAGGAACGAGAACTCCGAGCAGATCACCGCCACGCGGCGCCCGCCGACCTCGCCTTCGCCAGTGAGCACGGCCTCGTCGACGCCGGACTTTTCCCGGGCCCGTTCGAGGGTGGCGGCGTAGTCGGCGCCGATCTCCCCGTAGTCCGGCGGGGTGTCCCAGCTGCGGTATGTGCCCCGGTCAATGACGGAATCGATGAGTTCGCGTGCGCTCGTGCGTGTCATGTCCCCAGGTTATGGCACAACGGCGATCTCCGGCGGCGCATGCCCGGGCGGCTGCCCCATCCGGGAAACCTGGATAATGGGGCCAGCACGCATTGGATCCCCACTGGACGGAGCATGAACCGGCGATGAAGACCATCCTCGACCTCGACACCGGCATCGACGACGCCCTGGCGCTGGCCTACGCGCTGGGTTCCCCGGAGCTGGAGCTCATCGGCGTCACCGGCACCTACGGCAATGTCCTCATGGAGGACGGGGTGGCCAACAACCTGGCGCTCCTGGACCTGTTCGGCAAGGCGGACGTGCCGGTGTTCCACGGTGAGCCGCACGCGTCGGCGAAGGACGGCTTCGAGGTCCTGGAGATCTCGGCGTTCATCCACGGCGGCAACGGCATCGGCGAGGTCGATCTGCCGGCGTCGCAGCGACCCGTCGACGAGCGCGGTGCGGTCGACTTCCTCGTCGATTCGGTCCGCGAGCATGGCGACGACCTGGTCATCGTCGCCACCGGCCCCATGACGAACCTGGCCGCGGCGATCGACCGGGACCCGGAGTTCGCGGGGCGCGCGCGGATCGTCATCATGGGCGGCGCCCTGACGGTGCCGGGCAACGTGCGCCCGTGGGCGGAGGCGAACATCAACCAGGATCCCGAGGCCGCCGACAAGCTCTTCCGCTCGGGCGCGGACGTCACCATGATCGGCCTCGACGTCACGCTGCAGACGCTGCTGACGTACGAGGAGACGAAGAAGTGGCGCGAGCTGGGCACCGACGCCGGCCGCGCGCTGGCGGACATGACGGACTACTACATCAAGGCCTACGACACCACCGCCCCGCATTTGGGCGGCTGTGGCCTGCATGATCCGTTGGCGGTGGGCGTGGCGGTGGATCCGTCGCTGGTCACGGTAATCGAGCACAACATGAAGGTCGATTGCGACGGCGAGACCCGGGGCCGCACCATCGGCGACGAGGTCCGCCTCAACGATCCGGAGAAGAACGTCAAGGTCGCGGTCGGGGTGGACGTCGAGCGCTTCCTGTCGGAGTTCATGTCGCGCGTCGGGGCGGTGGCGGCGCATGGCTGACGCGGGTTCGCTTTTCGACGCCCTGGCGTCCGCGCCGGGCGCCGTGGCCGTGGTGGGTTCGGCCAATGCCGATCTGACGGTGCGCGTCGCCGCGCTGCCGAAGCCGGGGGAGACCATCGCGGGCGGCCCGCTCGTGGTGCTGCCGGGCGGCAAGTCGGCGAACCAGGCGGCGACGGTCGCGCGGCTCGGCGTGCGCGCCTCGCTGATCGGCGCGGTCGGCGATGACCCCAATGGCGCGATGCTGCGCGAGTCGCTCGTCGATGCCGGCGTGGACGTCGCCCATCTGTCGCAGTCGGAGGAGGCGACCGGCACGGCGATGATCCTCGTCGACGACGAGGCCGAGAACTGCATCGTCATCTCACCGGGGGCGAATGGGACGGTGGACGCGGGGCTCGTCGGCAAGCATGCGGAGGCGATCCGCGGCGCCGACGTGCTGGGCCTGTGCCTGGAGGTCGGCGACGACGCCGTGGTCGAGGCCGCGCGCATCGCCCGCGAGGCCGGCGTGACCGTGGTGTTCAACCTGTCGCCCGTGCGCGAGGTGCCGGCGGAGCTGCTGGGGCTGGTCGACGTGCTCATGGTCAACGAGCACGAGCTGGCCGCCCTGGTCGGTGGCGCCGCGGCCGCCGAGGGCGCCGAGTCCGGCGACTGGACCGATGCGGCGACGGCGCTGGCCGGACAGCACGGGATCCGCACCACCGTGGTCACCCTCGGCGGGGCGGGATCCGTGGTCGTGCAGGCGGAGGGGTCCTCCTCGGTCACCGCCACGCGGATCGATCCGCTGACGGTCGACGTCGTGGACACCACCGGCTGCGGCGATTCCTACATGGGCAGCATCATGGCGGGGCTGGCCTCCGGCATGGGAGTCGGCGACGCCGCCCGGCTCGCGGCCGCCGTGTCGGCGTACGCGGCGGGCGGCGAAGGGGCGCAGGCCTCCTACGGCACCGCCGACCAGGTCCGGGATTTCGCCCGGACCGGCCGGCGGGGCTGAACCGGCGGGGCTGCGCCGGTCGGCTACCCCTTCAGCGCCTGCATCCAGGTGACGCGGGTGCCGGTGCGCAGCACGTTGCGCGGGTAGATCTTCGCGGCGAGCAGCAGCGTGAGCACGCACGTCACCGCGAGCACGGCACCAGAGCCCAGCAGCTGCAGCGCGCTGAAGTTGCCCATGGCGTACTGCAGCGGGGCGGTGGTCACCGACGCCGGCGGGATCCACGCGGCGACCTGCATGAACGTCCCGTCCAGCTGCGACCAGCCGAAGGCCGGGACGTAGATGGACACGAAGGACAGGATCAGCACCGGCATTTGCGCCGCACCGAAGTCCTCCATGCGGCTGACCAGCGAACCGGCCGTCGCGTACAGGGCGGCGAAGAGCAGGTAGCCGAGGATGAAGAACGGGATCAGCGTGGCCACGGCGCCCCACGGGATGTCGAAGTCCGAGGCCAGGCCCGTGGCGAAGATCGTCGCCGAGGCGGCCGCGACGATGGCGGCCATCATGATCGCGCCGGCCAGGCCCGCGCCGAGGATCTTGCCGGCGAGCAGGTGCAGCGGGCGGATCGTGGCGAGCATGATCTCGACGACGCGCGACGACTTCTCCTCGATGACCGAGCTGGCCACCGCGCCGCCGAACATCATGATGGCGGTGATCATCACCATGACGCCGACGCCGACGACGATGAGCGCCGCGAAGTCGATGTCCTGGGTGGACTGCGAGGTCACCGAGCCCTGCCCGGCGGCCGCCGCGACGGCGGCGGGGTCGCCGCCCTGCGCGGAGATTGCATCGGCCTGCAGCTGCGAGGACAGGGCCGAATTGAGCGTGACGACGAGCGTGTTCGACGCATCGTTCTGCAGCAGCGACCATTCGTTGTCGCCGCCGGCGGGGACGAGCGCCGCATCGGCGGATTCGTCGTCGATCATGGCGCGGGCGGCGTCCTCGTCGACGGCGGGGAGCGTCTCGATGGGCTGCGGCAGCGAGCCCTCCGGGGCATCGGCGAGCGATTCGGCGAAGGGGGCCTCACCGACGACGGCGATGCGCGTCGGCTCGGCGGCCTCCCCGTCGTCGCGGGTGAGGTACGCGGTGAGCAGCACGCCGCCGACGGCGAGCACGATGCCCAGGATCAGCGTGACCACGGAGCCCTTCTTGACCAGGTTCTCGCGCAGCTCGCGCTTGGTCACCAGGCCGATGGCGGTGGAGGCGCGGTAGCCACCGCGGTTGGCGGCTGTGTCGTTGTTGGTGCCGGCGTTAGTCTTGCGGGCGGGTCCGGGATTCTTCGTGGGAGTGCTCATGACTGCACGACCTCCTGGTACAGCTCGGTCAGCGGGATGTTGACGGGCCCGAAGGAATGCACCGGGCCATGGGAACGGGCGCGATCCAGCAGCTGCTGGTCGATGTCGGCGGGAGCGGCGTCGTCAAGCGTGAACACCGTGCGGCCGCGCTCGTCGACCGTCGACGACGCGACGCCGGGGACGCCGTCCGCCCACCCGTGCGGGGCCGAGGGGACCTCGACGGCCAGCAGGCGCGGGCCCTTGGACCGCAGCTCGGCGACGGTGCCCTCCGCGAGCATCCGGCCATCGCGGATGATGCCGACGCGGTCGCACAGGCGCTCCACCAGATCGAGCTGGTGCGAGGAGAACACGACCGGGATGCCCTGGTTCGCGCGCTCGCGCAGCACCCGCGACATCACGCCGACCGCGATGGGGTCCAGGCCCGAGAAGGGCTCGTCGAGGACGAGGACCTCCGGATCGTGGACCAGCGCCGCGGCCAGCTGCACGCGCTGCTGATTGCCCAGCGACAGGGTGTCCACCTTGTCGCCGCCGCGCTCGGTGAGATTGAGGGTCTCCAGGAGGGACTCCGCCCGGTCCTTCGCGGTCGCGGCATCCATGCCGTGCAACCGGGCGAAGTAGATGAGCTGGTCGAGGACCTTCTCCTTGGGGTACAGGCCGCGCTCCTCCGGCATGTAGCCGATGGTGCGGCGCGACGTGTCGTCGAGCGGGACGTCGCCGAGGCGGACCTCGCCGCCGTCCGTGGACAGCACCCCCAACGCGATGCGCATGGTCGTGGTCTTGCCGGCGCCGTTGGCACCGACGAAACCGTAGATCTCGCCCGGGCGGACGGTGAAGCTCATGTCGTCGAGGACGTGGAGGTCCCCGTACGACTTCTGGAGGCCGTCGATGATCAGAGGCTTGCCCTGCATGGTCGCCATCCTTTCTGGTCGGTTGGTCGTTGGCGGGTTGTTCGGGTCACTCATCGGGCATCGTCCACGCGATCACGGCGGTGGGCACGGACAGGAGGATGAGGAAGGGGATGAGGAAGCCGAGGCCCATCAGGTACGGGACGTCGGCGGCCCACTCCGGTTCGTTCGAGCCCACCCACACGCCGAAGAACACCGAGCCGAGGCAGAACAACAGGCCGAACCAGGTGAAGCCCTGGTAGGCGAGGCTGCGCAGGCCTTCCACGCGCCCCCGCTCATACTCGTCCAGGACCGCGATCGGCGCGCCGTCGAGGTTGTCGGTGACGATGACGAGCGTCGTCCACGTCAGGACCTGGATCACCGTGAGGGCGATCCAGGGCACGCCCCACCAGCCGGAGAAGCCGTCGCCGATGACCGCGGCGCCGAGCATGATGCCGGCGACGAGCAGTGCGGCGATGATGGCCAGGTAGGCGATGACCAGGCGGCGGCGGGCCGTCCGGTTGCGCAATTTCGGGAACATCCGGTCGGTGTGCTCGCGGCGCTCGAGGTACTTCCGTTCGCGCCGGGCCTCCCAGCGCTCCAGGAAGGTCGAACTGCGGGCGGTGCCGGCACCGGTCTCTTCGGTGGCATTGGTCGTGTTCATCGCACTTCCTCCGGGATCGTCGGTCGGGCAGGTGCGGGGGGCCGGCTTTGGCTCTGCGCCGCGTACAGCGCCGCGGACATGGGCGTGAACTCCTCGCGGGAGAACACCGCCTCGACCGGGAGGCCGAACACCTCGCACAATCGGAACGCAAGATCGAGGCTGGGGTAGTGGTCCCCGCGCTCGAGTGCGCCGATCGTCTGGTGATTGACCTCCACGGCCTCCGCGAGCTGCGCGCGGCTGAGCCCGCGTTCCGCGCGGAGCACGGACAGCCGGTTGTAGATCGGTCTCTGTGGACCTCGTTTCACTGGGCTCATGCGTCCAAGTGTTGTGAAAACCCAACACCCTGTCAAGGAAAACAACGAAATATCTCCATCGGGATCATGTCGTCCCTGGTCAGCGCTGCCCGGGCCAGTGCTGAGCACGTACCCTGGACACCGTGATCACACGGCCTACGATTCTCGGGATCCTGTTCGTCGCCAACGTCATCGCGCTGGCCCTGACCGTCTTCGTCAGCCCATGGTGGGCGGTCCTGCTGGCGGTCTTCGTCTTCCTCGACCTGGTGGCGTTCTACGACGTGCTCATCCAGAAGAAGCATGCGCTGCTGCGGATCTACCCGATCCTCGGCCATGCGCGGTACATCCTGGAGTCCATCCGCCCGGAGACCCAGCAGTACTTCATCGAGCGCAACTTCGACGGCACGCCCTTCGACCGCGACACCCGGTCGGTCATCTACGAGCGGGCCAAGGGGCTGGGCTCGAAGAAGTCCTTCGGCACCGAGCGCAAGATCACCGAGCCCGGCTACGAGTACATCCCGCATTCCATGGCCCCGTCGCGCACGGTCAACGCCAACCCGCGGGTCCGGCTCGGCGGCGAGGCAACGACGCAGCCTTACGACGTGTCCATCTTCAACATCGCCGCGATGAGCTTCGGCGCGCTGTCGCCCAACGCGGTGCTGGCCATGAACAAGGGCGCGGCTATGGGCGGCTTCATCCACGACACCGGCGAGGGCTCCATCTCCCCGTACCACCTGGAGTACGGCGCGGACCTGTTCTGGGAGATCGGCTCGGGCTACTTCGGCTGCCGCACCGAAGACGGCGACTTCGATCCCGTGAAGTTCCGCGAGCGCGCGGCGCTGCCGGAGGTCAAGGCCACGTACCTGAAGGTCAGCCAGGGCGCGAAGCCCGGCCTGGGCGGCATGCTGCCCGGCGACAAGGTCGACGAGATCATCGCCGAGACCCGCGGCGTGCGCGTGGGCCAGGGAGTGACCAGCCCTCCGTTCCACCGCGTGTACTCCACGCCGCGCGAACTGGTCCGGTTCATGGGCACGATGCGCGAGCTCAGCGGGGGCAAGCCGGTTGGCTTCAAGATCTGCGCCGGCTCCCGCATCGAGTTCCTGGCGGTGTGCAAGGCGATGGTGGAGGAGGACATCACGCCGGACTTCATCGTCGTCGACGGCGCGGAGGGCGGCACGGGCGCCGCGCCCCTGGAGTACTCCGACCGCGTGGGCTTCCCGCTGACCGACGGCCTGGTGCTCGTGCACAATGCGCTGGTCGGGGCGGGCCTGCGCCACCGCGTCAAGATTGGCGCGACGGGCAAGATCGTCACCGGCTTCGACATCATCAAGCGCATGTGCCAGGGCGCCGATTTCATGGCCTCGGCCCGCGGCATGATGATGGCCACCGGCTGCATCCAGTCGCAGCTGTGCCACACCAACGAGTGCCCGGTCGGCGTGGCCACGCAGGACCCGAAGCGCTGGAAGGCCATCGACGTCGAGGACAAGGCCAACCGCGTGCGCAATTTCCACGACGCCACCGTGCAGGAGGCCGTGGGCATGCTCGCGTCGATGGGCCTGGAGAGCTTCGATCAGCTCTCGCCGTCCATGCTCTTCCGCCGCACGTCCGACGAGTACGCCGAGACCTACGCCGAGCTGTACAACTGGCTCGAGCCGGGTGAACTCGTCTCCGGCACGCGCTTCCACGCGTGGGCGGAGGATTGGGCGCTGGCCGACCCGGAACGCTTCTGGTACCCCGAGCTCCACGGCGGCGTGAAGCCCAGGACCGCCCCGGTGGGCCGCACGGGCGTCGAATCGGATGACGTCGCGGAGGACATGCAGGAGGATGAAGAGGGCGCCGGCGCTGCGGGCAATGGCGACAACATCGCCTGACGCGCGTACAAAAGGGGCATGGCCAATGACGAATTCGACGGCATCATCCCTTCCCTGACCCTCAACGACGGCAATTCCATCCCCCAGCTCGGCCTGGGCACGTGGCGGATGGACGACGAGACCGCCCGCCGGTGCGTCCGCCACGCCATCGGCATCGGGTACCGGCACATCGACACCGCGACGCTCTACGGCAATGAGGTGGGCGTCGGCCAGGGCATCGCCGACGCCATCGCGGCGGGCGACGTCGACCGCGGGGACCTGTTCGTGACCACGAAGGTGTGGAACGACGACCAGCGCGCCGCCGACACCCGCCGGTCGGCGGAAGAGTCGCTGCGCCGCCTCGGCCTGGATTACGTCGACCTGCTGCTGGTCCACTGGCCCTGCCCGAAGCAGGGGCTCTTCGCCGAGTGCTACGGCGAGATCATGAACCTGCGCGACGAGGGCGTGACCCGGTCGGCCGGCGTCGCGAACTTCTACGCCGGGGTCCTCGACGAGCTTCCCGAGGCCCCCGCCGTCAACCAGATCGAACTCCACCCCGGCCTGCCCCAGGACGAGCAGGTCGCCGACGACGAGCGACGGAACGTCGTCACGCAGAGCTGGGCCCCGCTCGGCCGGGCCAAGCAGTTCGGGTCCGGGCCCATCGCCGACATCGCGGCCGAGCTCGGCCGCACTCCCGCGCAGGTGACGCTGCGGTGGCATCTGCAGCGCGGGCTGGTGGCGATCCCGAAGTCGGCCGATTTCGGGCGGATGGAGGAAAACCTGGGGGTGCTCGACTTCGAGCTTGGCGACGCCCACCTGGGCGCCATCGCCGCACTCGCGGATCCGGCCACTCGCATCGGCGGGGACCCCAGGGTTTTCGGCGACGAGTAGCGCCGCGCCCCGGTAGGTTTGGGACCATGCCCACGTCGTCCATGACCCCCGAAACGTCCGAGATCCGCGTCGAGCACGATGGCCCGATCACCACGATCACCATCGACCGCGATCACAAGCGCAATTCCCTCAACGCCGGCGTCTGCTCGGACATCGCCGACGCCGTGGAGGCGGCGCCCGGCCGGGAGGAGTGCCGGGTCATCGTCATCCGCGGCGAGGGCCGCGCGTTCTGCGCCGGCGCCGACCTCGGCGGCCAGCACAGCGACGGCAACTTCCACGGGCAGCTCGCCCGCATGCTGCACGCGCTGCAGGAATGCCCGCGCATCATCATCGCCGACGTCCAGGGCGCGGCGGTCGGCGCGGGCATGCAGCTGTCCATGGCCGCCGACCTGCGCGTGGTGGGCGAGCGCGGCTGGTTCATGATCCCGCCGGTCAAGCTCGGCATCGCCGTCGACGCCTGGACCATCCGCCGCACCCGCGTGCTCGTCGGCGGCGCCCGCGCCCGCACGATCCTGCTCGCCGCCGAGCAGATCGACCAGGCGGAGGCGAAGTACTGCGGCCTGGCGTCCTACGCCGGCGACTCCACCGTCACCCGCGAGGTCGCGGAGCGGATCGCGTCGTTCGCGCCGATGAGCCTGGAGTACCACAAGATGGTGCTCAACGACGACGAGACGAACCTGCCGCCGAAGGACGCCCAGCGCGAGCTGTACGAGGCCGTGTGGGCGTCCGAGGACGCCGCGGAAGCCGGCCGGGCGCGCGCCGAGAAGCGCGACCCGGTGTTCCGCGGGAAGTGACGGGCGCGACGCACATGCCTCGAACGGAGGGCCCGGAGCAGACCACCGGGTTCGTCACCGGGCCCGGGGGCCTGACCGCGGAGCAGGTCGGGCAGCGGCGGCGCGCCGGGCTGGTCAATCACCTGCCGCCGACGTCGGGCCGCACCGTGTCCGACATCATCCGCGCCAACGTGTTCACGCGGATCAACGCGATCCTGGCGGTGCTGCTGGTGATCGTGCTGTGGACGGGGTCGTGGGTCAACGGCGCCTTCGGGCTGCTGATCATCGCCAACTCCATCGTCGGCGTGGTCCAGGAGCTGCGGGCGAAGCGGACGCTGGACAAGCTGTCCATCGTCGGCCGCGCCCGGCCGATGGTCATCCGCGACGGCGGCCCGGCCCGGGACCTGGACCGGGAGGAGATCGTCGTCGACGATCTCGTGGAGCTCGGCGCCGGCGACCAGATCATCGTCGATGGCATCGCGCGCACCGTCGACGGCCTCGACGTCGACGAGTCGCCGCTGACCGGCGAGTCGAAGGCGGTGCACAAGAAGCCGGGCGATCCGCTGTACTCCGGCTCGCACGTCGTGGCGGGCGGCGGCACGCAGCAGGCAACGAAGGTCGGCGCCGACGCGTATGCCGCGCAGTTGGCGGCGGAGGCCAGCAAGTTCACGCTGACGGATTCGGAGCTGCTGCGGGGGATCAACAAGATCCTGCTCGTGATCACGTGGATCCTCGTGCCCACCGGCGCCCTGGTCATCTGGACGCAGCTGTTCCGGTCGGGCCAGCCGCTGAAGGAATCGCTGCTGGCCATGGTCGCGTCCCTGGTGCCGATGGTCCCCGAGGGCCTGGTGCTGATGATGTCCATCGCCTTCGCCATCGGCATCGTCCGCCTGGGCCGCCGCCGGGTCCTGACCAACGAGCTGCCGGCCATCGAGGGCCTGGCCCGCGTCGACGTCGTGTGCGTGGACAAGACCGGCACGCTGACCGAGAACACCATGCACGTGCGCGAGGTCGTCCCGCTTGACGACGGTCCCGGCGCACCCGACGTCCGCCCGGTCCTCGCGGCGCTGGGGCACCTGGAGGAGCGGCCGAACGCGACGTCGATGGCCATCAACGACAGCCTCGAGAGCGACGGCGTCGCCGATCCGGGGTGGGCGGTGGCGGACAAGGCACCGTTCACCTCCGCCCGCAAGTGGGCCGGCGCGACGTTCGACGGGCGGGGCACGTGGGTGCTCGGCGCGCCCGACATCCTCGCCGCCGAGGGCTCCGCGGCGCTGGCCCGCGCCGAGGAATTGATGTCCGCCGGCCTGCGCGTGCTGCTGCTGGCCCGCGCCGATGACGCCATCGCCGCCACCGTCTCCGACGTCGTGGTGGGCCCGGGAGAGGCCGTCGACAAGCATCCGGGGATGCTCGAACCGGCCGCGCTCGTGGTCCTGGACCAGACGCTGCGCCCCGATGCGCGGGAAACGCTGGAGTACTTCGACCGCGAGAACGTGACCGTGAAGGTGATCTCGGGCGACAACGCGGCCTCCGTCGGCGCCGTCGGGCGGTCCCTGGGGCTGCCGGGCGCCGACCGCCCCGTCGACGCCCGCGAGCTGCCCGACCCCGATGGGGGAGAAGTAGAGGAGAAGGCCTTCGCCGACGCGGTCGCCGCCGGGAGCGTGTTCGGGCGCGTCACCGCCGACCAGAAGCGGGCGATGGTGCGGGCCCTGCAATCGCGCGGGCACGTCGTGGCCATGACCGGCGACGGCGTCAACGACGTCCTGGCGCTCAAGGACGCCAACATCGGCGTGGCCATGGGCGCCGGCGCCCCCGCGACGAGGTCCGTGGCGCAGCTGGTGCTGCTGGACAACCGCTTCGCCGTCATGCCGCACGTGGTCGCCGAGGGGCGCCGGGTCATCGGAAACATCGAGCGGGTGGCCAACCTCTTCCTGACCAAGACCATCTACTCGGTGTTCCTGGCGCTGGCGGTGGGCATCATCGGCTACGCGTACCCGTTCGAGCCGATCCACGTGACCATCACCGGCTGGTTCACCATCGGCATCCCGGCCTTCGTGCTGTCGCTGGCACCCAACCACGAGCGGGCCAAGCCGGGGTTCTCCTCGCGGGTGTTCCGGCTCGCGCTGCCATCCGGGCTCATCGTCGGCGCGCTGACCTTCGGCTTCTGGCTGTGGGCCTACCCGGGCGCCGACGCCTCCGGCGCGGTGCGGGGCGAGGCGTCGACGGCGACGCTGGTCGTGCTCATCATCACGGCGTTCTGGGTGCTCGCCGTCGTCGCACGGCCCTACGAGCCGTGGAAGCTCGCATTGCTGGCCGTGGCCGGCGGCGCGTACTTCGTCATCTTCCTCGTCCGCCCCATCGCCTCGGTGCTGCACCTGCATCCGGTGCCCGCGGGGCTCGGATTCGCCGCGGTGATGACGGGCATCGCCGGTGCGGTGCTGGTCGAGACCGTCTGGCAGATCAACCGCAGGCGCGCCGATCGGCTTCGAAATCAAAATAGTTAATTCGGATTAACCGAAAAGCGGTCATGGCGGGGGTAACTCCGTTAGTTTTTGTTAGTGCAGGTGGACTGTACCTTTGGGGGTGGCGTGAACTTCCTTAAAGGGGGCTGTGAGTGTGACGTGTTTCGCAGGTCGGGGTGTTCCAGGTAACTTCAGGGGCGCACATATTCCGGTGTGACGTGATGCACAGCGCGTCCGCCGTGTGAGGTGTTACCCACGCCAGGGCCCGCCGTGGCCGGCGTGAACCGTGATTGTCCGTACATGATGACCCGGAAAGGCACACAGTGTCCGCAACCCCCCAGCCGGTCAACCGGCACAAGCCCACCGCAGCGGAGTACCGCTACGTGCAGGGCACCGAGGAGTTCCAGGAACTCCGCTCGACGTTCCGCTCGTTCACGATCCCGCTGACCATCGCGGGTCTGGTCTGGTACGTCGCGTACGTGCTCCTGGCCACCTACATGCCGGACCTGTTCGGCACCGAGATGCCGATCGTCGGCAGCCTCGGCATCCTGCTCGGCCTCCTGCAGTTCGTCACCACGTTCTTCATCACCTGGTGGTACATCGGCTTCGCCAACAAGAAGCTCGAGCCGAAGCAGGCCGCGATCCGCGAGGACATGGAAGCCGGCCTCATCGCCGACAAGCTCAACTCCGTCAACCGGGAGGTCAAGTAAGACATGAACAACCTGACTTTCCTTGCGCAGGCGGACCTCGCCGAGTCCAACCCGATCCTCAACATCATCGTCTTCGTCGCGTTCATCGTGATCACGATGGTCGTCGTCACCCGCGTGTCCAAGGGCGGCAACAAGAAGGACGCCTCCGACTTCTACACGGGCGGCGCCCAGTTCTCCGGCACCCAGAATGGCCTGGCCATCGCGGGTGACTACCTGTCGGCCGCGTCCTTCCTGGGCATCGTCGGCGCCATCGCGCTGACCGGCTACGACGGATTCCTGTACTCCATCGGTTTCTTCGTGGCCTGGCTGGTCGCGCTGCTGCTCGTCGCCGAGCCGCTGCGCAACGTGGGCAAGTTCACCATGGCCGACGTGCTCGCCTTCCGCCTGCGCCAGCAGCCGGTGCGCACCGCCGCCGCCATCACCACGCTGGCGGTCACGCTGTTCTACCTCATCGCCCAGATGGCCGGCGCCGGCTCGCTCGTCGCCGTGCTGCTGAACCTGGACGGCAAGCTCGAGCAGTCCATCGTCGTCGCCATCGTCGGCGCCGTCATGATCGCCTACGTCCTCATCGGCGGCATGAAGGGCACCACCTACGTCCAGATGATCAAGGCCGTGCTGCTCGTCGGCGGCGTCGCCATCATGACCGTGCTGGTGTTCATCTCCGCGAAGTCCGGTTTCGTCGGCCTGCTGGAGCAGGCCGTGTCCACCCACGACGCATCCCAGGCCGCCGTCGAGAACGGCACCCAGGGCGCGCAGCTCCTCGAGCCGGGCATGAAGTACGGCAAGACCGAGATCTCCAAGCTCGACTTCATCTCCCTGGGCCTGGCCCTGGTGCTCGGTACCGCCGGTCTGCCCCACGTGCTCATGCGCTTCTACACGGTGCCCACGGCCCGTGAGGCCCGCAAGTCCGTGACCTGGGCCATCGTGCTCATCGGTTCGTTCTACCTGATGACCCTCATCCTGGGCTTCGGTGCCGCCGCGCTGGTCGGCCCCGACGCGATCCTCGCCGCCCCGGGTGGCGCGAACGCCGCGGCCCCGCTGCTGGCGCTGCGACTGGGCGGCTCCATCTTCATGGCGCTGATCTCCGCCGTCGCCTTCGCCACCGTCCTCGCGGTCGTCGCCGGCCTGGCCATCACGGCCTCCGCGTCCGTCGGCCAGGACCTGTACCAGGCCGTCATCAAGAAGGGCACCGCGTCCGAGGAGCAGCAGGTCCGCGTCTCCCGCATCACCGTCGTCGTGCTGGGCATCGCGTCCATCATCCTCGGCATCCTGGCCATGTCGCAGAACGTCGCCTTCCTGGTCGCGCTGGCCTTCGCGGTCGCCGCCTCGGCGAACCTGCCGACCATCCTGCTGTCGCTGTTCTGGAGGAAGTTCAACACCGCCGGCGCCGTCGCGTCGATGTACACCGGCGTGGGCGCGGCCCTGCTGCTGATCTTCTTCTCCCCGGCCGTCTCCGGTGCCGAGACCTCCATGGTCCCGGGCGCCGACTGGTCCTGGTTCCCGCTGGCCAACCCCGGCCTGGTGTCGATCCCGCTGGCGTTCATCGCGGGCATCATCGCCACCTACGTGGGCAAGCCGGACAACCTGGATGACCTCCAGGCCGAGATGGAGGTCCGCTCCCTCACCGGCGTCGGCACCGAAGCCGCCGTCGACCACTAAGCGCGGACCCCGGAGCACACCGGGCGCGGAAGTCATCGTCCGCACCCGGCCAGCGTCCCCACGGTGGCGCGCCGCTCCACGAACGACCCCGCCCGACCCCGGAGGATTCCGGTGGCCGGGCGGGGTTTTCCGCGCTTGGCGGCGACCCCGTGATCGTCGCAAAGCACTGCCATGACCTGCCGAAAAGCGTAAATCGCGGGGCGGGGATAAAGTGGTTGCCAACCATGCCCGTGATTGACCAGGAGGCACATACATGACCGACACGACCGCACAGCCGAATCCGGGCACGACGCCGCGCCGCAGCCCGCTGCACGACCGGCACGTGGAGCTGGGGGCGGAGATGCGCGACGTCGGCGGGCACGAGCTGCCCTTCCGGTACGGTTCGGAGCTCGACGAGCACAAGGCCGTGCGCGAGGCCGTAGGCCTGTTCGACCTGTCGCTGATGGGCGAGATCCGCGTGTCCGGGCCCGAGGCGGCGAGCTTCCTGGCGCACACCCTCATTTCCGCGATCAAGCCGATCGCGCTGGGCAAGGCGAAGTACACGATGATCGTGCAGGAAGACGGCGGCATCATCGATGATCTGATCGTCTACCGCCTGGGCGTCAACGAGTTCATGCTGGTCAACAACGCGGGCAACATGATCGAGGTGTACCAGACGCTGCGCGAGCGCGTCGGCGGCTACGACGTCGAGGTCGTCGACCGCAGCCAGGACATCGCGCTGATCGCCGTGCAGGGCCCGAAGGCCGCGAAGCTGCTGCGCCGCGTGGTGCCGGCCGATTCGCACGGCACGCTCGACGCGCTGCGCTACTACTCCTGCACGTCGCTGGAGGTCGCGGGCGTGGAGATGATCGTCGCCCGCACCGGCTACACCGGCGAGGACGGGTTCGAGGTCTTCCCGCCGGCCGACAAGGGCGCCGACGTCTGGGACGCGCTGCTCGCCGCCGGTGGCGCCGTGACCGACCCCGAGGATCCCGCCGACGACGGCGCCGACCTGGGCGTGCGCCCCTGTGGGCTGCTGTGCCGCGACATCCTGCGCCTCGAGGCCGGCATGCCACTGTACGGCCGCGAGCTCACGCGCGAGCGCACCCCGCTGGAGGCGGGCCTGAAGTCCGTGATGGGCCCGACGAAGGGCAACTTCATCGGCCGCAATGCCCTGGTCAATCAGCCGCAGCCGAAGCAGCTGCTCGTGGGCCTGCAGATCGAGGGCACGGTCGCGCCGGAGCGCGGGGCGGAGCTTCGCGACGTCGACGGCAACGTGGCCGGCGACATCACCTCGACCAAGGTGTCGCCGACGTTCGGCCACCCGATCGCGTTCGCCTACGTCGACCGGTGGCTGGCGACCAAGGGCACCGAGCTCCGGGTCGACATCGATGGCGAGGAGCGCACGGTGACCGTCGTGCCGACGCCATTCTACAACCGCAAGCGCCGCGTGTAGCGGCGGAACCGCGGGGGAGGGGCCGCGGGAAACGCCGCGGTTACCTGCCCTGCGCCCCCGGTTCATCCGACGCCCGCGCGTCACCGGCCATGCCGTGACCGCGGGCGTCGCCATGTCCGTTGCCGGGGGCTCCGCCGTTGCCGTTGCCGCCTTCGCCACCATTTCCACCATTGCCGGGGGCGCCGGGTTCCTCGGTGGGAACGCCCGGCGAATCGGACGGGTCGGCGGGGGCGGGCTCGTCGAGGATCACCGTCCACCGAGGCAGCGGACCACCGGCGCAGATGAGGTTTTCGCCATTGACCGCCGGGCGCAGTGTCCCCTGGAGCCCCGGGCAGGGGTCGCCGATGCGGGCGCGGCCGTCGCCCCGCCGGGTGGCGGTGGTCGTGGCGGTGGGGGACGAGGCCGGATCGGACGTCGCCGAACCATCGGCCGCCGATCCGCTCGACGGGGTGCCGGGGCTACCATCCGCCGGGGACGAAGTGGCCGACTCGGACGCCGACGTCGATGCCGCCGCGGTCGACGACCCGGGTTCCGTGGGCGATTCCGACGAGTCGGGCGTGGCGGACTCCGACGTCGAGCGCTCAGTTCCCGACGTGCCGTCGGTGGCCGTGATGCCCGAATCGGACGAGGCCGAGGAGTCGGCGGCGTTGGTGCCCGCCATGTCCTGCGGGGCGCACGCCGCAGCGAGCAGGGCAGCGCCGCATGCGGCGGCTGCGATGGTGGTGCGCTTCATGTCGGTTCCTCCCCGGTGCCGTGATCGTCGTCGAGCCTGCGTCGAGTTCGGGGTGATCCTACATGGCGGGACGGATGCCCGGGCATTTCCGCTGTGAGGTTGCACGGCGGGCGCAGGGTATCGGGGCTCTGGCCGGGAGCGCCCGCGTCCGGCCACGGCCCGAGGCTAGTCCTGGCCGTCCGCCCCGCCGGCGCCGCGGGTTCGCCGTCCCACCAGCATTCCGGCACCGAGGATCGCGGCGCCGACGATGGCGCCGATGATGCCCGCGGACAACGTGGCGGCGGGAGACGCGGCGGCGGTGAGCGTCGCGGTGGCGGGCGTCGCGGCCTCGTCGCCGGCACCGCCCGTGCCATTCCCGCCCAGGCCTGCGGGCTGCCCCGAACCGGTCGCCGACGTGGACTTCGATCCCACCGGCTTGGTGCCGGGTTTCGTGCCCGGCTTGGTCCCGGGCTTGGCTCCGGACCCCGCTGCGGCGGCCTTCTCCGCGGCGGTGCCGGCGACGGTGAGGTCGGTGACGGTGTCCTGGCTGCGGTCGGAGGACCCGTGGGCGGCGAAGGTGAACAGGGCGCATGCGTTGTCGATGCAGTTGCCGGCGGCGAAGACCGGTTCCACGTCGACGATGGTCGTGAACGTCCCGCCGGCGCCCATCTCGGAGGCCTTGACGTAGTTGACGGACCCGAAGTTCGATGCGTCGGTGTGCGAGAACTTCGCCTTCTCGGCGACGCCGACGTAGATGCCGGCGCCGGCCGTCGAAAAGCCCGAGCCGCTGACCGTGATGGAGGTGACCCCCGAGGCGGCGATCTCGGTCGTCGACAGGGTCATCGCGGGACCGTTCGTCGAGGTCGCGGGGCTCGTGCTTGGCGACGCCGCCGTGCCTCCCGCCCCACCCGGGCGCGTGGCGGCGGCGGGGGAACCGGCCGCCGTGGGTGCGGCGGGCCCGTTGGTGGCGGCGTTTGCGGTGTTGGGGGAGGTGCCGGGAGAGGCGGTCGGCGTGGCGCCGCCGGCGAAGTGGATGGGCTCCCACGCGTCCTGGCTGCGGTCGGCGAGCTTGGGGAAGGCCATGAACGTGGCCACGTGGCACTGGGTCGTGCGGCAATCGACCTCGCCGAACGCCACGTCGACGGGCAACTCGGCGGTGAAGCGGCCGTCGCCGCCGACGGTGACCTTCACCGCCTCGCCGTAGGTCTGCGGGTAGCCGGACTCGGGCTTGTCGATGGTCTGCGCCACGTAAATGCTCTCCCCGGCGGCGTATCCGGTGCCCGTGACGGTGAGCACGGAGTCGTCGTCAAGCCCGTCGGTGGCGGACAGGGTGAAGGCCGGGCCGGTGGAGGTTCCGGGGGCGTCGGCCGCGCCGCCGGAACCGGGGAAGGGGAGGCCCGGGAGGGAGGGGAAGCCGGGGAGCGAGGGGAGTGCGGAAAGAGAGGGGAGGCTTCCCGAAACTCCGGAAGGAACGCCGGGGGACGCCACCAGCGCCGTCGATTCGGGCGACGGCGACGTCGCGTTCACCCCCGGAGCCGCCCCCGCCGTGGGGATCGGGAACAGGGTCGCGCCGCCCAAGGTCAGTGCGCCTGCCGCGATGGCCGCGAGGGGGCGCCGGCCGCCCCGCGGGCGCGAGCGGTGCCCGGAGGGGAGGGGCGCCGGGGCGCAGTCGGCCGACGAATGGTGCGGGGTCGCGGGCGCATCGGCGGTGCCTGCGCAAATGCGGTGGGAAGCGGGAACGGTCATGGATCCTCCGAAGATCAATCAACAGTGAAATGAGGGTAGCCTGACCGAAATAGGTGTGGCAATCGAAAGGGGTGTGGAGGGGTCCCGGGAAGGCCCGCTTTTCCTCGTCGTGAACCCGGTCGCGGGGCCGGAATCCCGCCTTCGGGGGTGGCTCGCAATCGGTCAAGCGGACATTTCTGCGCATGAGGTAGATCACACTTGACCTCCCCGCGGTAATTGCTCACACTGGGATGTGAACGCTCACAAGGAGCACAAAGTTCCCCCCAGATTGCAGTGTGTGTGCAGGTCAAAATAGTTGGGGAATATGTGAGCGCTAACCCTCTTCGCTGGGAGAGAGAAAGGTTCACCGCCATGACCAACCATCCCGTCATCGGAATCCGCCCCCTCATCGACGGCCGCCGCCGTGGAGTCCGCGAGTCCCTCGAGGACAAGACCATGGAGCTGGCCGAGAACGTCGCCAAGCTCCTGAAGGACAACGTCCGCTACGCCGACGGCGAGCCCGTCGAGGTCGTCATCGCCGACGGCACCATCGGCGGCCCGGCCGAGTCCGCCGCGTGCACGAAGAAGTTCAAGGCCGCCGGCGTCGCCGCCGACCTCACCGTCACCGCCTCCTGGAACTACATCACCGAGGTCCTCGACCTCGACCCGACCATCCCGCACGCCATCTGGGGCTTCAACGGCACCGAGCGCCCGGGCGCGGTCACCCTCGCCGCGGCGCTGGGCGCCTACACGCAGCTGGGCATCCCGGCCTTCGGCATCTACGGCCATGACGTCCAGGACGCCTCCGACACCGGACTCACCGACGACGTCGTCGACCAGATCCTCCGCTTCGCCCGCGCCGCCGTCGCGGTCGGCCAGATGAAGGACCGCAGCTACCTGGCCATGGGCACCGTGTCCATGGGCATCGCCGGCTGCCGCGTCCCCGAGACCACCCTGCTGCAGTACCTGGGCATCCGCAGCGAGTACATCGACATGATCGAGCTCGACCGCCGCATCACCCAGGGCATCTACGACGAGGAGGAGTACGAGGTCGCCCGCGCCTGGGTCCGCGAGAACCTGAAGGAGGGCGAGAACTTCAACCCCGAGCACAACCAGGTCTCCGCCGAAGAGTACGAGGCCCAGTGGGACTACGTCACCAAGATGACCCTCGTCGCCTCCGACCTCATGGAGGGCAACCCGAAGCTCGCCGAGAAGGGCTTCGAGGAAGAGGCCGGCGGGCATGACGCCATCGCCGCCGGTTTCCAGGGCCAGCGCCAGTGGACCGACTACAAGCCCAACGGCGACCTGCTGGAGACCCTGCTCAACACCAGCTTCGACTGGAACGGCAAGCGCCAGCCGAAGATCGTGGCCACCGAGGGCGACGTGCTCAACGGCATGACCATGCTGTTCAACCACCTGCTGACCAACCGCGCCCAGCTGTTCAGCGACGTGCGCACCTACTGGAGCCCGGAGGCCGTCAAGCGCGTCACCGGCCATGAGCTCACCGGCCACGCCGCCGGCGGCTTCATCGACCTGCGCAACTCCGGCGCCACCACGCTCGACGCCGCCTGCGGCGCCCGCGACGCCGAGGGCAACCCGACCATCAAGCCCTGGTGGGAGATGGAGGACGACGAGATCGAGCGCGACCTCAAGGCCACCACGTTCCACGCCGCGACGAAGGAGTACTTCCCGGGCGGCGGCTTCTCCACCCACTTCACCACCCCGGGCGAGGTGCCGGTCACCGCGGCCCGCCTGAACATGGTCGAGGGCCTCGGCCCGGTGCTGCAGGTCACGGAGGGCTGGACCATCGAGCTTCCCGACGAGGTCCGCGACACCATCGTCAACCGCACCGACCGCACGTGGCCGACGACCTTCTTCGCGCCTCGCGTCACCGGCGAGGGCGCCCACCGCAGCGTCTTCGACTGGATGGACAACTGGGGCGCCAACCACACGGCGACCGGCGTCGGCCACTTCGGCGACGACCTGATCACCCTCGCCTCGATGCTGCGCATCCCGGTCTACATGCACAACGTCCCCGAGGAGCGCATCTTCCGCCCGCGCGCCTGGGCGAGCTTCGGCACCGCCGATCTCGAGAGCGCCGACTTCCGGGCCTGCGCCAACTTCGGGCCGCTGTACCGCTGATCGGCGCGGGAAACGCAACGGACCGGAACGGATAGAAGGAGCCAACGGAAATGACCACCAGGCAGCATGCCGCCATCGCGCTCGACCTCGGGTCGTCGAACGGGCGCGCCGTACTCGGCACCCTCTCCGGGGGAGTGCTGCGCCTCCAGGAGGCGCACCGATTCGCGCACAAGGTCGACACGACCGACGGCGTGCTGACCTGGGACACCGACAGGCTTCGCGACGGTGCGCTGGCCGGCATCTCCGTCGCCCGCACCCTCGTCCCGATCGACGTCGAATCGATCGGAATCGACACCTGGGGAGTGGACTACGCCCTCCTCGACGACGACGGCGACCTGGTCCGCCCCGTCCGCGCCTACCGCGACGGCCGGATGGCGGAGCACTTCGCCGACTACAACAAGGCCCTGGACCCGTGGACGGCGTGGTGCCACACGGGCGTCCAGCCGGCCGAAATCAATACTTCCGTGCAGCTGTTCTCCGATCTGGCGCAGGAGCCGGATCTGGTCGACCGCGTCGATCGCGTGCAGCTGCTTCCCGACTACTTCGCCTGGCTGCTGTGCGGCGAGAAGGGCTTCGGCCGCGCCATCGCGTCGACCACCGGGCTCGCCGCTCCCGGCACGCGCCGCTGGTCCTCCGAGGTCCTCGATTCTCTGGGGATCCCGGAAAAGTGGTTCGGCCAGATCGCGCCGGACTCGATGGTGCTCGCCCCGGAGAAGACCAGCGGGATCCCGCTGGTGCGCCCCGGCGGCCACGACACCGCCTGCGCCGTCCACGCCATGCCGGTGCCCGAAGACGTGAAGTCCAGCGTCTTCATCTCCTGCGGATCGTGGACCCTGGTCGGCGCCGTCACCGACGAGCCGATCCTCAGCCGCGGCGCCTACCGGGCGGGCTTCACCAACGAAACCTGCGTCGACGGCCGCAACCGCTTCCTCCGCAACATCACCGGCATGTGGATCCTCCAGGACCTCATGCGCGGATGGTGCTCCGAAGGAACGGGCATGGAACTGCTCGACCTCCTCGACGCCGCCAAGCAGGCGCCCAGCATGGGCCTCGTCTTCGACCCCAACGACGCCGCGTTCACGGGCACCGGAAACATGGAGCAGCGCATCAACGAGCGCATGCAGGCCATGTACGGCCGCACCCCCGACGGGCGCGGGCAGCTCGCCCGCCTGATCTTCGAGTCCCTCGCCATCGCCCACGCCCGGACCATCAAGGAAATCGAGTCCCTCACCGGCACGCCCGCCGAGGTCATCAACATGGTCGGCGGCGGATCGCGCAACGGCCTGCTCTGCCAGATGACGGCCTCCGCCACCGGCGTCCCGCTGCTCAGCGGCCCCGCCGAGGCGTCCGCCGCCGGCAACCTGCTCAGCCAGTTCGAGGCCATCGGCGCCATCGGCCACGGCGAGCGCATCGGCATCATCGAGCGCTCCTTCACGCCCCTGCGCTTCGAGCCCCGCGACCCGACCCGCTGGGACGACATGACCCGCCGGCTCGAGGAGGCCGAGAAGGGCCGCTGACCCCGGCGCCGGCCGACACCGGCGCCCCACCCCGCAAACCCCATCCAGCCAGCCCGACCCCGCGGCCGCACCCCCGCCCCCCAGCCGCACCCCTGAACTTCACCGAATTCACCAACTTCACCTGCTCCCACCGAGTGGAAAGGACATCAACGATGACCACCGACAAGCTCTCCCACGCCGAACTGCGCGAAGACATCTGCGAGATCGGCCGCATGGTCTGGTCCAAGGGCATGGTCGCCGCCAACGACGGCAACATCTCCGCCCGCATCTCCGAGGACCTCGTGCTGGCCACCCCGACCGGCATCTCCAAGGGCCGCCTGCGCCCCGACATGCTCAACGTCCTGGACCTGCAGGGCAACGTCGTCGAGGCCGCCCCCGCCGGCAACCTGCCCACGTCCGAGATCCGCATGCACCTGCGCATGTACCGCGTGAACCCGGAGATCAACGGCTGCGTCCACGCGCACCCGCTGCACGGCACCGCCTTCGCCATTAAGGGCGAAGCCCTGGACAAGCAGATGATGCCGGAAACCGTCATCGCCATGCCGGAGATCCCGCTCGCCCCCTACGGCACGCCGTCGACCGAGGCGATCCCGGATTCCGTCGAGCCCTTCGCCTTCACCCACAAGGTCGCCCTGCTCGAGCAGCACGGCGCACTGGCCTGGGGCGGCGACGTGTGGGACGCCTACTTCCAGATGGAGCGCCTCGAGTACACGGCGCAGCTGACCTTCCTGACCCGCCTCCTCGGTGGTGAGCGTGAACTGCCGGAAGATGAGATCCAGAAGCTCATCGGCATGCGCGCGCAGTACGGCCTGTGAGCCGGGATGATTTGATCCGACAAGGGATGAATGAACAATGTCACGCCATGAAAACCACGCGGTAGCGGACGCCCGCGCCGCCGCCCCCACCGCCGGAACCAGGCCGGCCCCGGCCCCGGCCAACCCCGAGACCCGGCCGATCGTCTACGTCTTCGCCGTCCTCGGCGGCCTGGCCGGCCTGCTGTACGGCTACGACTCCGGCGCCATCTCCCTGGCGCTGCCGGACATCTCCACCCAGTTCGGGCTGAGCCCGACCCTCGAGGGCCTCATCGTCTCCTTCCTCCTCTTCGGCGCCCTGCCGTCGATCGCGGTGGCCACGATGATGGAGAAGAAGATCGAGCGCCGGAACCTGCTCATCGTCGGCGCGGTCATCTTCGCCGTCGGTTCGCTGGGCTGCGCGCTCGCCCCGACCCCGGCCATCCTGATGGGCTTCCGCTTCATCCTCGGCATGGCCGCCGGCATCGCGAACATGTTCGGCCTGATCTACCTGTCCGAGCTCGCCCCCGCCCACCTGCGCGGCATGATGGCCTCGCTCTACCAGCTGTCGGTCAACTTCGGCATCCTCATCTCCTACGGCGTCGGCCACTACTTCTCGCTCGACGGCCGCTGGGAATGGACCCTCGGCCTCGGCCTCGTCCCCGCCGTCATCTTCGGCGTCGGCATGGCGCTGTCGCCGCAGTCCCCGCGCTGGCTGATCCGCGACGGGCAGATCGAGAAGGCCCGCAAGACCCTGCACCGCGTCCGCTCGACGGACGAGGAAGTTGATCGCGAGGTCGCCGACATCCAGGTGTCGCTGCAGAGCCAGGAAGCCGGCTTCAAGGAGCTGTTCGGCACCTTCCGTCCCGTGGTCATGCTCGCCTTCGTCCTGGTCATCTTCCAGGTGTTCACCGGCATCAACGCCGCGGTCTACTACGCGCCGAAGATCTTCGAGCACCTCGGCATGGGCGCCAACGCCGGCATCATCGCCAACTACGGCGTCGGCATCGCCCTGGTCGTCTCCACGCTGGTCTCCCTGCCCTTCATCGACCGCTGGGGCCGCAAGAAGCTGCTGGCCATCTCGCTGGGCGGCCAGATCCCGCCGCTGCTGGCGCTGACGTTCTTCGCGGACACCCACGCCACCGTCGCCATCATCGCCGTGTTCCTGTTCGTCTTCGCCTTCGGCTTCGGCCTGGGCCCGGTGTTCTGGTCCTACGTCCCCGAGATCTTCCCGCTGCGCGCCCGCGCGCTGGGCGTCGGCATCATCACCTTCGCGCAGTACACGATGAACGCCCTGCTGTCGCTGATCTTCCCGGACCTCATCGCCGCCATCGGCACCGGCGTCTTCCTGATCTTCGCCGTGATGAGCGCCATCGCCGTGTGGTTCATCCTCACCCGCGTCATCGAGACCAAGGGCAAGACCCTCGAGGAAATCGAGGCCTACTGGCAGGAAACCGCGGACGTCAAGTCCTGATCGGCCCCTCCGCCACCCACTTTCGAGAAAGAAGAAGGCACCACCATGCTCCGCAACATCCCCACCATCCTGAGCCCGGATCTCGTCCACGTGCTCATGCGCATGGGCCACGGCGATGAGATCGTCCTGGCCGACGCGAACTTCCCCGGCGAGCAGGTCAACGACAACGTCCTGCGCGCCGACGGCCACGGCATCCCGCCGCTGCTGGAGGCCATCCTCGAGCTCATGCCGCTGGACCCGTACAACGACTGGCAGTTCGCGCTGATGAACACGGTCGAGGGCGACCCGACGCCGGAGATCTGGCCGACGTACCGCAAGCTGGTCTCCGACTCCGAGCCGGAGAACAACACCGAGAAGGGCTTCGAGCGCTTCGAGTTCTACGAGCGCGCGCGCCAGGCCCGCGCGGTCGTCGTCACCGGCGAAACGGCGCTGTACGGTAACATCATCCTGAAGAAGGGCGTGCTCTAGCAGCGCAAATGCGGTGGATCGGACGATCCGCCGCGCCAGCTCACACCACGCGGCCGCCTCGTCACCATCGAGGCGGCCGCGTTCGGCTTGCGGTGCCCCGGCACCGCCCGCCCCTCCGCCCGAACGTTCCCTACACCCCACACCCCACCGAGCGCACCACCCGCAGGAGCCCCCAGCCATGTCACCCCACCAACGCACGACGATGAAGGACGTCGCCGAGGTCGCCGGCGTCAGCATCCAGACGGTGTCGAGGGTCCTCAATAACTCCGGGTCCGTGTCGCCGTCCACGCGCGAGAAGGTGGAGCGGGCCGCGGAGAGCCTGCGCTACCAGGTGAATCTGGCCGCCAGGTCGCTGGCGTCGAAGCGCTCCCAGATGGTGGGCATGCTGGTGACGGGCGAGATCCGCTTCGGCGTCGCGGAGATCTTCTCCGCACTGGAGAACAGGGTGGCGGCCGAAGGCAGGTACCTGGCCATGGCCACGGCGTCGTCAAGCGATCCCGAGGGGATCGGGCGGGCCCTGTCGTACCTGGAGGGCCTGCAGGTCGGCGGGCTGATGGTCGTCGCCCGCGAGGAGGCGACGCTGCGGCTGGTGTCGGCGCGCACGACCATCCCGTGCGTGGCCATCATCGCCGGCGAGCACGTCGATCCGCGCGTGTCCACGGTGTCGATCTGCCAGTACGACGGCGCCGTGCGGGCCACCGAGCACCTCATCGAGACCGGCTGCCGCAATCTCGTGCACATCACCGGCGATCTGACCTGGCAGGACGCGCAGGAACGACTCCGCGGCTTCAGGGATGCTTGTCGACGGGCCGGTGCAGCGGCCGATTGGATCGTCGGCGACAGCTGGTTCGCGGACGTGGGCCATGACGCGGCCCTCGACATCATCGCCCGCGGCGGGGTCGACGGGATCGTCGCCGGCAACGACGACATCGCGCTCGGCGCCCTGCACGCCCTGCACGAGGCCGGCGTGGACGTGCCCGGGGAGATCTCCGTCGTCGGCTTCGACGACACCCCGCAGGCGAAGTTCTTCGTCCCGGCCCTGACGTCGATCCGGCAGCCGTTCCAGGAGCTCGGCGACGCCGCCTTCGACGAACTCGACGCCCGGATCGCCGGCCGTCCCGCCGGGCACCGCTACCTCCAGCCCGAGCTCGTCGTCCGCGCCACCACGCGCGGATAGTCAGGCACGACGGCCATCGAGGTCGGGCGCCGAAAACGCCGGCCGCGCCCCTGTGGCGGGGCGGGCCGGCGTCGTAAAGCGGAACGAGGGGGAGGGAACTAAAGCTCGCCGCGGGCGCGGCGGGCCTTCTCCTCTTCGGCGAGCTTCTTCAGCTCCTCTTCCTTCTCCTCGAGCTCCTCGTGGAAGAGCTCCTTGCGGTCCTCGAGGGAAATGTTGCCGTCGAGCTTGGAGAAGTTGCTGCCGTAGCGCTGGCCGAGGAACATCTCGACGGCCGCGCTGAGCTGCTTGGCGTCGTAGAAGTTGAGCATGAGAATCTGCGTGTCGTTCTCGTCGACGAGCTGGAGGCGCAGATTGCCGTCGATGTCGGTGAGGTTGGCGAAAACCTTGACTCCGTCGACGTCGGTGAACGCGGGCTTCTTGGTGGCGGGCATTGTGCAGTCCTTTCCGTGGGGGCTTCCACTGTGTGCGAAAGACCGGCAACCCTCGTCCAGTCGATGCGGACCCGGT
Source organism: Corynebacterium sp. NPDC060344 (assembly GCF_042725215.1). Taxonomy (NCBI): domain Bacteria; kingdom Bacillati; phylum Actinomycetota; class Actinomycetes; order Mycobacteriales; family Corynebacteriaceae; genus Corynebacterium; species Corynebacterium sp. NPDC060344. The sequence goes on from NZ_JBHXCS010000013.1 coordinate 47,212, forward strand.
GAAGGCTCGTCGGTTCTTCGGGGGTGCACCCGAAATGCGCATGCACCCTTTCCACAATCGACAGTAATCGCGAATCGGGGCGGGGCGCCCGGTGAGATGCGTCGCGGTGCGGGGCAACGGTGTTCCCGTGCGCCTGACCTGCGGGAAGTGCGGGCATCGCCCGCTGCGTGGCCGCCCGGTTCCCCCGTTCGGGTGTTGCGCGGGGGTGGGGCGGGGTCGAGTTGTGCCCCAGGCAGGAATCGAACCTGCGACACCGGCTTTAGGAGAGCCGTGCTCTATCCACTGAGCTACTGGGGCGAATCGCCGTGCGACGGGGCGGCGGGCGGCTCGGATGAGCGGTGCCGGGCGCCGTCGGGACGCCACAACATTACCCCACGGCCCGGGTGCGGCCGAAAGGCATGATCATCGCCACAATCGCGCCGCATCGGCCCAGCGTGCGTGAATCCAGGCTAACGGTGGTCCCCCCGTGGCCGCCGCACGCCGGGCCCGGGCGGTGGGCCGGGTCTACCATGGGATCCACGGCCCGGCCGATGGTCGGCGAAGGGCGAATCGACAAATGCGAGGTCCGGAAGTGCTGAAGCCCACGTTCACCGATGTCAATGGAGTCAAGTTCGTCTGCCAGGTGACCAACGACGCGGAATCCCCGCACCTGGTCGTCTCGCAGCTGCAGGAGGACGGCAGCCTCAAGCCCGTCATGGTGCTGAACAACTACGACGCCAAGCACATGGGCAACGCCTGCGACGTGTACCTGAAGCAGTCCTGGGCCAACCGCTACACCGCCGGTTCGCTGTCGGCGCTGAGCGCGGAGGAGATGAGCGGCGCGTTCGGCGCCGACATGGATTCGAACGGCTCCAAGTAGCCCGTGGGGGCCACCGTCTCGGCCGTGATGGCCATCGACGTCATCGGCATCGGCGCGGGCAGTCCCGCGCACCTGACGCTGGAGGCCATCGAGGAGCTCGCGGGCGTCGGCGTCGTCTTCGCCCTGGACAAGGGCGAGTCGAAGTCGGACCTGCTGGATGCGCGCCGCGCCATCCTCGACGCCCACGCTCCGCACGTGGAGCTGGTCGTCGTCCCGGATCCGCCCCGCGATCGCGCGCCGGCCGATTACGGCGGCGAGGTCCGCGATTGGCATCAGGCCCGGGCTGAGCTGCTTTACGACGCCATGGCGCGCCACCTCGGGCGGCCTTCCGTCGACAAGCAACGTGGTGCCTTCCTGGTCTGGGGCGACCCGTCGCTGTATGACTCGACGCTGCGGATCCTCGACCGCATCCGGGGGCTCGGCGCGGACCTCGACGTCCGGGTGATCCCCGGCATCACCGCGGTGCAGGCGCTGACCGCGGCGCATGCGACGACGTTCAACCGCATCGGCCGCCCGGTGCTGGTGACCACCGGGCGGCGCCTGGGCGAGCGGCCCGCCGGCACGGATGCGGTGGTCATGCTCGACGGGGGAGCGGCGTGGCTGGATCACGCCGGCGCGGACGAGGAGATCCTGTGGGGCGCCTACCTGGGCACCCCGATGGAAACCCTGCGCCGCGGCCGCGTCGCTGACATCGGCGCGGAATTGGCGCAGCTGAAGTCCGATCTCCGTGCCCAGCATGGCTGGATCATGGACGTTTACATTTTGCGTCCGGCCGGGACCACGGACGCGGGGGAGTAGGGCCCGGTAGTCGGTCGGGCTCGGCTCGCCCCCGGCCTCAGTCCTCGACCCAGTCCAGGGTCCGCTCGACGGCCTTGCCCCATTCGGAGAAGAGCTCGTCGCGGCGGCCCGCGTCCATGTTGGGCGTGAAGGTCCGGTCCTCGCGCCACATGGCCCGGATCTCGTCGGTGGATTCCCAGAACCCGACGGTCAGGCCGGCGGCGTAGGCCGCGCCCAGCGCCGTCGTCTCGGTGATCACCGGCCGCGTGACGGGGGCGCCGAGGATGTCGGCCTGGAACTGCATGAGCAGGTCGTTGGGCACCATGCCGCCGTCGACGCGCAACGTGGTCAGGCTGACGCCGGAGTCCCGGTTCATGGCCTCGACGACCTCGCGCGTCTGGTACGCGGTGGCCTCCAGCGCCGCGCGCGCGATGTGGCCCTTGTTGATGTACCTGGTCAGCCCCACGATCACCCCGCGCGCATCCGGCCGCCAATGCGGCGCCAGCAGCCCGGAGAACGCGGGCACGACGTAGCAGCCGCCGTTGTCGTCGACCGTCGCCGCAAGCTTTTCGACGGACGGCGCATCCGGGATCATCCCGAGATTGTCCCGGAGCCACTGGATCAGCGATCCGGTCACCGCGATCGACCCCTCGAGCGCGTAGACGGGCAGATCCTCGCCGATGCGGTAGGCGACCGTGGTGATCAGCCCGTGGTCCGAGCGCTGGGCGACCGTGCCGGTGTTGAGCAGCAGGAAGTTGCCCGTGCCGTAGGTGTTCTTCGCCTCGCCCGGCTCCAGGCAGGCCTGTCCGAAGGTGGCGGCCTGCTGGTCGCCGAGGATGCCGCCGATGGCCACGTTGTGGAGCGGGCCCTGCCAGCGCACGACGCCGAGGTACTGCGACGAGCTGACGATGGTCGGCAGCATGGACATGGGGATGCCCATCGCCTCGCACAGCGCCGGATCCCACTCGAGGGTCTCCAGGTTCATCAGCATCGTGCGCGAAGCATTGGTGACGTCCGTGACGTGGAGCGACTTGCCGTGGCGGCGCGTGAGATTCCACGTCAGCCACGTGTCCACGGTGCCGAAGATGAGCTCGCCGCGCTCGGCCCGATCGCGGGCGCCGTCGACGTTGTCCAGGATCCACGCGATCTTCGGGCCGGAGAAGTACGTGGACACCGGGAGGCCGGTGATGCGGCGGACGCGCTCCTCGCCGACGTCGTCGCGAAGCTTCTTGCAGATCCCGTCCGTGCGCGTGTCCTGCCACACGATGGCGTTGTACACCGGCTCGCCCGTGGCGCGGTCCCACACGATGGTCGTCTCGCGCTGATTGGTGATGCCCAGGGCGGCGACGTCGGCCGCCGACCACTCCTCGTCGGCCATGACGTCCGCGATGACGCGGCGCGTGTTGCGCCAGATCTCCACTGCGTCATGCTCGACCCAGCCGGGCTTCGGCATGATCTGCCGGTGCTCCATCTGGCTCATGCCGCGGCGGTGGCCGTCGCGGTCGAACAGGATGCACCGCGTCGACGTGGTGCCCTGGTCGATGGCCGCGACGACCTGGCCGCCACCCGGATTGAGCAGCGCGCGGGCCTGCGCGTCGAAGAAGTTGGTGAACTGGCCGGGGATCCTCACGTACGCGCCCCGCCTACCGCTCGTCGACCGGGCGCGACTGGCCCTGGTGGCCGGGGAAGGGGCGCGGGGCGATCGGCGACCGGCCCAGGTACTCCTCGATCCAGCGGCCCACGACGTGCTTGGCCGAATCCGCCGCATCGGCGACGGTCACCGGCTCCAGCGACGGGTCGTCGACCTCCACCACGCGATCCGGGTCACCGGCGACGTGGATGACGACCTCGGCGCGGTCGTCGCCGACGAGGGTCACCGCGACCTCGGCCAGCAGATCGATGTTGCTCTGCTCGGCGACGGCCCAGCGGTAGACGCGGTCGTTCTCCCAATCGGCGGCGGCGTCGGCGAAATACTCCGGGTACACGCCGCGGCCGTGGGCCAGCGTCAGCGCGGGGGCGTCGTCGACGCGGCCGTCCTGGCGCAGCGGGCGGAGATGGAAACGGCCGGCATTGAGTTCCATGGGTTCCATGGGGGCATTCCTCTCGTGCGGCGGGCCCCGACGGGAATCGGCGGGCACCGCGTCTCGAACCGCCGGGAACGGCGGCGTCACTGCGCTCCAGCGTAGTGGATCGGTGCCCGCCGGAAACCGAGGACGCCGCACGCGAAAAGGCGATCCCCGCCGCACCATCCGGTGCC
>NZ_JBHXCS010000014.1:0-38632 GCF_042725215.1 Corynebacterium sp. NPDC060344
CCGATGGTACTGCACCTGGGAGGGTGTGGGAGAGTAGGTCACCGCCGGCCAATAACATGGTTTCAAGGAGTGAGCCGTTGTTGGTGTCGTTCCCCTTTAGGGGGGTTCGGCACCGGCAACGGCTCATTTCTCATTTCAGGGGTGTCGCCGGGCGACCTGTGGGCGACTCCTGCGGTGCGTCCGCCGTCCCGTTGGACGGTGTCCGCGTCCCCCAACTATCGATTGACCCGGCATCGGGGTGAAAACCACTGGTGAATCGTCATTTCCGGGCCCGCGGCCTAAGGTCTGGAGCATGCGAAAGATCTACTACGCCGCCGCCACGTACCTCGGTCTCGGCCTCGTCGCCGGAGTCTTCTACCGCGAGTGGACGCGCTTCTTCGACGCCGTCGAAAGCTCTCAGCTCAACACCCTGCACACGCACTTGCTGGTGTTGGGCACGATGTTCTTCCTCATCGTCCTCGCGCTGGAGAAGCTGTTCCGGCTCTCGGCGCACAAGTCCTTCAACGCCTGGTTCATCGTCCACAACATCGCGCTCGTGTGGACCATCGGATTCATGGCGGCCAACGGCATCGTCCACACGATGGGCCACGCAGATGCGTGGGGCCCCATGTGGTCGGGCATGGCCGGCCTCGGGCACATTCTGCTGACGATCGCGTTCATCATGTTCTTCGTCATTTTGAGCAAGAGGATCCGCCGCGTCGAGATCGACGACGCCAAGGCCCGCGCATGAGAAGACCCGCCCCAGCTCATGTGAGCCGGGGCGGAGTTTTCCGGTTCTGCGGTACTCCCTTGCTACTCGTCGGCGATGGCCGCCAGCGGCGGCGTGTTCGCCGCGCGCCTCGCCGGCCACACCGCCGCCAGCACGCCGACGATCGCCGCCCCGAGCAACATGGTGCCGATCAAGCCCCACGGGACGACGATGGTGCCTATGCCTTCGTCGGCAAGCACGGTGAGCAGTGCCCATCCCAGGCCGAGGCCCAGGAGCGCGCCGACCACCGCACCGAAGATGGAGATCTGGACGGACTCCAGGCGCACCATCCGGCGGATGTCCGCGCGCTGCATGCCGACGGCGCGGAGCATGCCGATCTCCTGGCGGCGCTCGATGATCGACAGCGCGAGCGTGTTGACGATGCCCAGAATCGAGATCACCACCGCCAACCCCAGCAGCGCGTAGACGACGCCGAGCAGGGCGTCGATGGAGGAGGTGGCGACGCTGCCGAATTCCTCGCGATCCTGCACCTGGACCACGAGGTACGGCGACACCGCATCCTCGAGGGGGCCGCGGATCGACTGGACCGCGCCTTCGTCGATGTAGTCGTTGCGGTCGGCGGGGGAGGCGCCGTCGTCGATCGCCGCGGCCCGCGCGTCGGCGGCACCGCCCTCGACGCCGACGAAGACCTGCATCGGGGTGAGCATCGCGCGCGACGCCCCGGCCCGGTCGAGGATCGACGGTGACAGGGTGATGCCGGAATCGGCGTCGGTGTCGGCGTGGATGCCGGTGACCTCGGTCTCCAGGACGCCCATCGGCGTGACCAGGCCGACGGGGTGGCCGAGCTCCCAGCCGCGATCCTTCGCCGTGGACTCCGAGACGACCGCGCCGGCGTCGGGCGCCGCGAGATCCAGGGACCCCGCGACGGCCTGCGCCGAGTACCAGCGGCCGTAATCGCCGTCGAGGAAGGAGCCGCCGCCGGGGCCGCCCGGGCCTCCTGGGCCTCCCGGACCTCCGGATCCTCCGGGGCCGCCTTGTCCGGCCGCGCCGCCGTCGCCCCCGGCAGCGCCTCCGGGACCACCAGGACCACCCGGGCCGCCCGCACCGCCGGCACCGATGCCGACCTGCGCCGTGGCGACCGCCGCCGGGTCGGCCGCGTCGATGACCTGCACCGCGCCGAGGTACACGGTGGCGGTGTCGGTGACTCCGTCGACGTCGGCGACGGCGCCGCGCACGCCCTCGGGCATGGCCACGTGCGCCATCAGCGGCGGGCTGAGCACGTAGTCGGCGGCGAAGCTTTCGTCCATGAAGTCGTCGATGACGCCCTTCATCGTCGACCCGAGCATGCCAACGCTGGCCACCAGCGCCAGGCCCAGGGTCAGGGCGAATGCGGTGGCCGCGGTGCGCCGCGGGTTCCGGCGCGAGTTGGTGGACGCGAGCTTGCCGACGGCCTTGAACGGCGCACCGATGATCGTCCCGAGCCCTCCGACCAGCGGGATCGACAGCGCGGGGCCCGCCGTCCAGATCGCGGCGACGGCGGCGACGGCGCCGTATCCGACCAGGCGGGCGCGCGGCCCGGTGTCGCCGTCGGTCCACTGCAGCGCCCACCCGATGAGGCCCACGGCCAGCACTGCCAGCGCGGCGCCGGCCAGGGTGCGCATCTTGAGCTTTGGGTTGGACGACTGGTCGCCGGAGCGCATGGCCTCCACCGGCGGGATGGCGCCGGCGCGGGCGGCCGGGGCCCACGCGGCGAGGACGGTGATCAGCAGGCCCGCGGCCAGCGGCACGATGACGGCCGAGGGGGTGGCGGTGAGGCCGGAGCCGGGCATCTCGAAACCGAAGGCGCCCATGGCCAAGTACAGCAGCTGGGAGAGCCCGAAGCCGGCGGCGACGCCGAGCAGCGAACCGACGAGGCCGACGATGACCGCCTCCATGACCACCGAACCGGTGAGCTGTCGGCGCGACGCCCCCAGCGCGCGCAGCAGCGCGAACTCCTTGGTCCGCTGCGCCACGAGCATGGAGAACGTGTTGGAGATGATGAACGTGCCCACCAGCAGGCCGATGAGGCCGAAGGCGACGAGGAAGTAGTTGACGAAGCCCAGCGCCTGCGAGATCTGCTCGGAGTCGCGCTCGGCGAGGTCGGTGCCCGTCTGCACCTCGTAGTCGGGGAAGGCGCCGGCGACGCGGTCGCGCAGATCCTCCGGCGTGACCCCCTCGGCGGCGGCCAGCGTGACGCGGCCGACGTGCTCGCCGTCGGTGTAGAGCTCCATCCACCGCTCCAGCGGGAACAGCACGCCCATCCAGCCGGCGACGTCGCCGTCGAGCTCGTAGACGCCGGCGATGGTGACGTCGGCGCGGTCGGAGCCGGTGACCACGGTGACGCGGTCGCCGACGCCGACGCTGCCGCGCTCGGCGGCGGTGGCGTTGACGGCGACCTCGTCCGGGCCGCGCGGCGGGTTGCCCTCGGTGAAGGTGGCGGCGGGGCCGACGGAGTCGCCCTCGCCGTAGTACGGCAGGCCCTGGGCGGGCGCGCCGCCGGTCTGGATGGGCTTGCCGTCGGAGCCGGTCATGACGACGCTCGACGCCCGGGCGCCGACGTTGAGCGCGCCGACCCCGTCGACGGCTTCAATCTCGGCGGCCTGGGCACGGTTGATGCCCGGGGTGCCGGACTGGGCCTCGACGACGACGTCCATGCCGTCGTAGGCGGTGGCCAGCACGCCGTCGAAGGCCTTGTTCAGCGACGCGGTGAACACGAAGGCGCCGGAGATGAACGCGGTGCCCAGCACCACGGACAGGATGGTAAGGGCGAAGCGGACCTTGTGGGCGGCGAGGCTGCGCAGCGACAGCCGCCGCATGGTCTTCCCGGATGCGCTCACGACTGTTCCATGCGCGCCATGCGGTTGAGGATGGCGTCGGTGTCGGGGGAGTGGAGCTCGTCGACGACGCGGCCGTCGGCGAGGAAGATGACTCGGTCGGCGTAGCTGGCGGCCTTGGCGTCGTGGGTGACTATGACCACGGTCTGGCCGAGGTCGTCGACGGCGGTGCGCAGGATCTCCAGGACCTCGCGCGAGGCGTTGGAGTCGAGGTTGCCGGTGGGCTCGTCGCCGAAGACGATGTCGGGCCGGCCGACGAGGGCGCGGGCGCAGGCGACGCGCTGCTGCTGGCCGCCGGACAGCTCCGACGGGCGGTGCGTCAGGCGCCCGCCCAGGCCCAGCCGCGTGGTGATCGACTCGAACCACTCGCGGTCGACCTTCCGCCCGGCGATGTCGACGGGCAGGGTGATGTTCTCCTCGGCCGTCAGCGTGGGCACGAGGTTGAACGACTGGAAGACGAAGCCCAGGCGGTCGCGCCGCAGCGCGGTGATCTCCTTGTCGGACAGCCCCGACAGTTCGGTGTCCCCGATGCGGGCCTCGCCGGAGGTGGCGGAGTCGAGGCCGGCCATGCAGTGCATGAGGGTCGATTTGCCGGAGCCGGACGGCCCCATGATCGCGGTGAATTCGCCGCGGCCGAATTCGACGTCGACGGCGTCGAGGGCGACGACCGCGGTGTCGCCGTCGCCGTAGCGCTTGGTCAGGCCTGTGGCGCGGGCGGCCGGTTGTCTGGTGGGGGCGGGCATGGGTGACCTTCCGTGCGGGTGCGCGTGCTGCATCCCCTCCATTATGTCGGTTATCGCCGGGCCCCGTTCACCTCGCGAGTGCTGCGGAAGGTGCGCCGGCGGCCGGTGACGGGGTCGTCGAAGGCGACCTCGCGGCACAGCAGGTGCATGGGCCGGTCGGGGTCGTCGGCGCCGTCGGGCAGGACGTCGGGGTAGAGCGGGTCGCCGAGGATGGGGAACCCCAGGTCGTGCAGGTGCAGCCGCAGTTGATGCGTCCGTCCGGTCAGCGGCCGCAGGTGCCAGAGCGCGGTGCGGGGGGACGTGCCGTCGCAAAGCTCGATCGCCTCGACGACGGTCGTGGCGTTGGCCTCGCCGGCGATGGTGCGGGCCTGCAGGGTCCCGCGGATCTTCTCCTGCCGCGTGGCCAGCGTGAACGGTGCCCCGGGCAGGTCGCCGGGGCCGGGTGCGCGGGTCAGGGCGTCGTACCGCTTGACGACGGCCCCCGGTTCCGCGAACAGCTCCTGGTACGCCCCACGCAGCTCCGGGCGCGCGACGAAGACGAGGACGCCCGAGGTCAGGCGGTCGAGGCGGTGGGCGGGGATGAGGTCGGCGTCGCCGAGTTCGCGGCGCAGGCGGACCACCGCGGATTCGGTGACGTGGCGGCCGCGCGGCGTGGTGGCCAGGAACGGCGGCTTGTCCACGACGACGAGATCGCCGTCGCGGTGGATGATCGGCATCGGGCCGGCGATGGCCCGTTCCGGGGCGGGCAACCGGTAGAACCAGATGTCCGTGCCGGGCCGCAGCTCGGCGTCCGGGGGCAGGGGCCGGCCGTCGGGGCCGACGACGAGACCGTCGGCGAAGCGGGCGGCGATGGCCTCGGCGCCGTCGTCGGGGTGTCGGTGGGTCTGGCCCTCGACCGCGGCGGTGAGCAGCTCCAGCGCGGTGACCGGCGCATCCTCGGTCTGCGGCGCGCGGACGCGGGAGGGGTTGAGGCCGTCGCGGATGGGCAACGGGGCTGGGCGGCGACGGCGGGGCACGGTTGGGATCGTATACAACGAGTGCATGAGCCGAACCCGCGTGCCGCTGTCCGTCCTCGACCTGGTGCCCGTCTCGGCGGGGTCGACCGCCGCCGATGCCATCGCCGCGACGGTCGAGGCCGCGCGCACGGCCGAAGCCGCCGGCTACCGGCGGTTCTGGGTCGCCGAGCACCACAACACGCTCAACATCGCGTCGTCGGCCACGGCGGTGCTCATGGGGCACATCGCCGGGGCGACCAGCTCCATCCGCGTCGGCTCCGGCGGGATCATGCTGCCCAACCACGCGCCGCTGCGCGTCGCCGAGGACGTGGGCACCCTGGCCACCATCCACCCCGGCCGCATCGACCTGGGGCTCGGCCGCGCGCCGGGCACCGACCCCGCCACCGCCCGCGAGCTGCGGCGCGGGGCGTCCGACGTCGTCGACTTCGCCGCCGACATCCGCGACCTGATCAGGTACCTGGGCCCGGTGCGGCCGGAGGCGAAGATCGTCGCCTACCCCGGCCAGGCCACCAACGTGCCCATGTGGGTGCTCGGCTCGACCACCGCCGGGGCGTCGGTGGCGGCGGTGCTGGGCATGCCCTTCGCCGTCGCCTCGCACTTCGCGCCCCACCAACTGGAGGAATCGCTGGAGGTCTACCGCTCCTCGTTCAACGCCGATGCGCCCACCGCCACCGTCGGCGAACCCCGCGTCATGGTCGCCGCCAACGTCCTCGTCGCCGACACCGCGGAGCAGGCCCGCCGCGAATTCTCCGTCGTCGAGCAGATGTTCCTGTCCCTCGGCCGCGGCGGCGCCCGCAAGCCCCTGCCCGAACCCGTCGACCACCCCGAAGCCGGCGCCACCATGATCGAGTGGCAGCGCGTCCGCGCCATGCTGCGCTGCTCCTTCCACGGCACCGCCGGCGACGTCGCCGCAGCTCTCGACGATTTCGCCGCCGACACCGGCGCCGACGAGATCATCACCGTCACCTACTCCCACGACCCGGGGGTGCGCATCGGCTCGATTCATAAGCTCGGGGCCGCCTGGTACGGAGATTCGCCGAAATAGGTGCCGCCCGGCCGTCGTAAAGCAATCGAAACGGGGGTAACGTGGGTGGTGGACGAGCACAAGAGAGGCGGAAGCCGACAGCGGCCGCCGCCCGAAGAGGAGGGGGCAACCATGCCCAAACAAGACATCATCGTCTGCGCCGTCGACGGATCGGATGCGTCCAAGACCGCAGCAAAGTGGGCGGCCAACACCGCGGTGAAGCGGGGCATCCCGCTGCGCCTGGTCAGCAGCTACTCCATGCCGCAGTTCCTCTACGCGGAGGGCATGGTCCCCCCGCAGGAACTGTACGAGGACCTCGAGGCCGAGACCCTGGAGAAGATCGAGGAGGCCAAGAAGGTCGCCGTCGACTTCGTGCCCGGCGTCGACGTGTCGCACCAGATCGAAGAGGGCAGCCCCATCGACATGCTGCTCGACCTGTCCGAGCAGTGCACCATGATCGTCATGGGCTCGCGCGGCCTCGGCGGGCTCTCCGGCATGGTCATGGGATCCGTGTCGGCGGCCGTCGTGTCGCACGCCGCGTGCCCCGTCGTCGTCGTGCGCGAGGACAACCACGTCACCGAGGAGACCAAGTACGGTCCCGTCGTCGTCGGCGTGGACGGGTCGGGCGTGTCGCAGAAGGCCATCGAGAACGCCTTCAAGGAGGCCCAGGCCCGCGGCGCCGAGCTCATCGCCGTGCACACCTGGATGGACATGCAGGTCCAGGCATCGCTCGCCGGCCTGTCCGCCGCGCAGCAGCAGTGGCAGGTCGTCGAGGAGGAGCAGAACTCCCTGCTCGGCCAGCGCCTCGCCGGCTGGCAGGAGCGGTTCCCGGACGTCAAGGTGACCAAGCTGGTCACCCGCGACCGCCCCGTGCGCGCCCTGGCGGATGCGTCGGAGGGCGCCCAGCTGCTCGTCGTCGGCTCGCACGGTCGCGGCGGATTCAAGGGGATGCTGCTCGGCTCGACGTCGCGCGCGCTGCTGCAGGCCGCGCCGTGCCCGATGATGGTCGTCCGGCCCGACGAGCTGCCGAAGTAGGTTTTCGGCTCGGCGGGTTTTCGGCACCGATTCATCGGATGTGCAGCCCGTTGAGCCGGGATTCAAAAGTTTTTCGGTGACTGATCATCAGTCCCCCAAAACCAAGCCTGAACTGAGGAGATGCTCGGAGGAAGCGTAGGAAACCGTTCCCCAACCGTTAGCGTTCCGTTGCCGACTGGGGCGGGGCGTCACCTACAATGGTGAACGACGCTTTCTTCCCCAGCGAAAGGATTTACGATCATGACTGACACCCTGCTTCTCGCCGCCCAGAGCCCCAACCTCGGCTGGCTCGGCTGGATCATCATCGGTGGCCTCGCCGGCTGGATCGGTTCCAAGATCATGGGCACCGACGCTTCCATGGGTCTGCTGCTCAACATTATCGTCGGCATCATCGGCGGTTTCCTCGGCGGCTTCCTGCTCGGCCTTCTCGGCTTCGACGTCGAGGGCGGCGGGATGATCTTCAGCTTCATCACCTGCCTCGTCGGCGCGGTGATCCTGCTGTGGATCGTCGGCCTGGTGACCAAGCGCCGTTAAGAGCGCTTCCGCACCACGCGAGCGGCCCGGGCCCCTTCCTTCTGGAAGGGGCCCGGGCTTTTTCGTGCCCGTCCGCGCCGCCGGGCCGGCGCTCCTTCGTGCTTTGCGACGCCCATGCGCACCCCATGAGCGTCGCAAAGTACTACCACCGCCCCGCAAAACCCCAGGTCGCGGTTTTCCGGGCCCCGAAAATGTGCACTTTCATACCGCCCGACGCGCTTCGGCATGCGGAACCCGGCCACGGCTGCCATCCTCGATGCCATGGGGGGAACCGAAACGGGCGCAGCGCTGCCCGAATACGGCGCGACGCGCAGTGAACTGCTGGCCGCGGGGTGGACGGACCGGTCGATCAGGTCGGCGATCCGCGCCGGGCAGCTGGTCCGCATCGGGCGGGGTTGGTATTCGACGCCGGCGACGATCTGGCTGGCGAAGATGTCGCTGGTCATGCGGCTGAACCCGCAGGCGGTGTTCTCCCATCGCACGGCCGCGTGGCTGCACGGCTTCCGGCAGTCGCCGCCCACCGAACTCGACGTCATCGTTCCGCGGGAGGTGTCGCGGCTCCAGGGTGCGGTCGCGCATCGGCGGGATGCGAAGAACACCGTGGTCGCCACCGTCCACGGCTGGCGCGTGACCGGCGAGGCCCAGACGCTCGCCGACCTGATGGCCCCTTCGGAATGGGGCGCGGAGCTGGTGGCGACGATCGTCGACAAGCAATTCCCGAACGCCCGAGACCGCGCGGCGCTGCTCGCGCAGGCCCGGGAGCTGGCCCACCCGCGCGCCGGAGAGCTGGCGGAGCTGCTGGCCTGGGTGCCGGAGGGCGCGCGATCCCACGTCGAGCGGCGGCTGGCGCGGGCGCTGCAGCGGCTCGGGTTCGTCGTGGTGCTGAACTACGGCATCGGGCCGTACCGGTTCGACCTCGTCCATGTCGGGGCGCGGTTGATCATCGAGTTCGACTCGGAGAAGTACCACACCGACCTGCGCACGTTCCGCTACGACCGCGCGCGGCAGAACCTCGCCGTCCGTCGCGGATGGGGGTTCCTGCGGTACCACGATTATGACGTTGACCAGCGGTTCGACATCATCGTGGCGGAGATCGCCGCGACCATCCGCGAGCGGGAGGGCGGGGCGCGCGTCGAGTCGGACTGGGATCGCGTCGCGTGCTGGGAGCTTTACGACGACCTCCGCCAGAAGTCCGACGAGGATTTCGCCCGCGGAATGGGGCTGTTCGACGGCCGGGAGTAGTGAAGGGGGCGGGTGCTCGGCGTATGAAAGTGCACATTTCCGGGGCCCGGAAAAGCGCGACCTGGGGTTTTGCGGAGCGGTGGTAGTACTTTGCGACGCCTGCCGGCACCCGGACCACCGCCAAACCCCGACAGGGGCCGGATGGTGGGGTGCAGGGCGGCGGCGGTGAGGTGCGCGGGCGGGGTGTGGGTGGGGCGTGGGCGGTGGTGAGGCGGTGGTGAGGTGCGCGGGAGCTGGGCGAATCGGGCAAATCGGCGGGCCGACCATCCTCGGCGGCCCGGTGGCTGTAAACTCGGTCAAAAGCTCGATCTGCACTGACCAGTCTGACCATTGGCTGCAGTGGTGGTGCAGCGGGCAGGACGAGAAGGGACGGGTGCACGACGTGGCGGACGCGACGACCGGCAAGACGGCGCGGGGCGGCAAGGCCACGTCGCGGCGCCGCAACCGGCCGAGCCCCCGCGACCGGCTTCTGACGTCGGCCACGGAGCTGTTCACCAACGAGGGCATCCGCGTCATCGGCATCGACCGCGTGCTGCGCGAGGCCGACGTGGCCAAGGCCAGCCTGTATTCGCTGTTCGGGTCGAAAGACAAGCTGGTCATCGCGTACCTGGAGGACCTCGACCAGAAGTGGCGCGCCGCCTGGCAGACCCGCTCGGAGTCGCTGGATACGCCGGAGGAGAAGATCCTCGCCTTCTTCGACCAGTGCATCGCCGAGCAGCCCGCGATCGATTTCCGCGGCTCGCACTTCCAGAACGCCGCCTCGGAGTACCCGAACCCGGCGACGGAATCGGAAGAGGAAATCCGCGCCACCGTCGTCGCCCACCGCGCGTGGGTGTGGGACACGCTCCGCGAGCTGCTCGCCGCGAAGGCGTGTACGCAGGCGTCTCTGCACGCCAACATGCTGATGCTCTACCTCGACGGCGGTCTTGCCGGCGCGAAGATGTCCAAGGACCTCACGCCGCTGCAGACCGCCCGTGATCTTGCCAGGGACCTGGTCTACGCCGAGCACTGAGCGGATTTTGGCCCGCTCCGCCTCTACCGCCGCTTCGGCCCCTGCAATCGCTTCGCCCGCCGCGCCCCGCGCCGCTTGTCGTGCGCGTCCTTGGCCAGCGCCATGCGCACGGCGACCTTGCCGAGCCGCCCCACGACGCGGTCTTCCTGGCCATCATCGTGCACGGTCCGCCGCCAGGCCCCGTTGACGCTGGTCGCGCCGCCGAGGCTGGGCAGGTCGCCCTGCGAGTCGGCGCGCAGCAGCCGCGCGAGCTGCCGCGTCTGGTGGATCCGGAGCTGTTGCGCCCGCTCCTTGTCGGTCCCCGCCCTCGCGGCGGCGTCGCGCTGGGCGAGCAGGTCGCGGTGCGCGCGCCACAGTTCCTCGCGCTGCCCGGGCCGGCGGATGGTCCCGGCCAGTGCCCGCCACCTGGAGTGTCTGGCTTGACGACGCCCACTCGCCCGCTCCGAGCGGTCCTTCTTCCGGGAGTCGCGCACCTGATCCCGCAGCGCCTTGAACTCCGGGGTGAGGGGATGCCGGCGCTCGAGGATGATGGTGATGATGGCGTTCTGGCTCATGGTCCAGAGGTTGTTGCACACCCAGTAGACGATGATCGCCAGCGGCGCGGGGCCGAAGAAGCCGAACAGCAGCGGGAAGGCCACGGCGACGAAGGTCATGGTGACCAGGTATTTGTAGGTGCCGCGCATGAACCTCGAACCGTGGTCGAGGGTGCGGCGCAGCCGGTTGATGGAAATGGCCATGTTGATGCCGGTGAACGTCGCCGCCGCGAAAATCAGCGGGGCGCACACGGCGATGACGTCGGCGAACGTCGTGCCCAATTCGCCGAACTGCTGCTGCGGCATCGCCGGGTAGGCCGGCAGCGGAACGCCGGCGAACGTCGCCGCCGAAAACTCGCGGACCTCCTCGCCGCTGAGGAATCCGACGCCCTCGGTGACGTGGTCCGACCCATGGGCGCCCGCCCCGGCGATCCGGCGCAGCATCCGGAACAGTCCGATGAACACCGGTATTTGCACCAGCGGTGGAATTAACCCGGTCCATACGCTGATTCTGTGTTGCTGCCGGAGCTCCTGCACCGCCCATTTCTGGTACTTCGGCGCATTGGGGTCGACGCTGCGCGAGTACTTGCGGCGGATGGCGGCGAATTGGGGGCGCAGATTGACGGTCTTGCGGCCCATCAACAATTGCTTGTAGGCGATGGGCAAAAGCGCCAGCCGCACGGTGATCAACAGCAGGACCACCGACGCCGTCCACCCCGCCGACGCCGACACGCCCGGCACCGCGGCAACGGCCAGATGCCAGGCCTTGAGGATCCCCGAAATGATCACGACCAGGGGTTCCAGCAACGCGACCCATCCCCTTCCGGGTGCCCGTGACCCGCGAAACCGGCCCGGGCGGAACCGGGCCGGTCAAGCGGGAGTGCGTGGATTAGGAGTGCGAGGCCTCGTACTCGTCGATGATGGCCTTCGGCAGCGCGCCACGGTCGGCGACGTCCATGCCGCGTTCCTTGGCCCACTGGCGGATGATGCGGTTGCGCTCGCGCTGCTTGGTGGAGTTCGGGTTCGCGCCGCGGCGGGCGCGCGTCGCCGGCGCCGAATCGTCGACGTGCGCCTTGTCCACGTACGGGCGGATCATCTCGTCGAACTTGTCGGCATTGCCCGACGACAGATCGAGGTAGTAATTGCGCCCCTGGTAGCCGAAGCGGACGACCTTGACGTCCTCCGCCTTCAGCGCGGTGCCGTCGAGATCGTCGATGTACTGGATGACTTCCTTGCGGGCCATGATTCCCCTTTTCGAGTAGCCGATGGGCCTATGCCATCACGTGCGTAAATTGCGTCCAACTGTGAATTGTATACGAGATGAATGTCAATGCCCATCCCGGGGCGATCTCTTCGCCAAATCTCAGATAAATGTCGGTAAGGCGAGGCGTCGTCAAGCGAAAGCAGTTGTTCTTGCGAAAGTGAAATCAATCCGCTGAACTGCGGGATCTGCGGCATTCAATCGGTCCCGCACGGGCAATCGCACATGAAAAGCCCCGGACGTCAATTATGACGTCCGGGGCGGCAATCGGAGAAGGCCCGGCGGCTAGGCCGGGGAGACGCCCTCGCCGCGGCGCACGCGGTACTGCGCGGCGGAATACAGGGGCTGGCCGGGGACGGTCTTGTCCTCGACGAAGCGGTAATCGGCGACGATCTCGTCCGGGCGGACCACCACGCTGACGTAGCCGTGGTGGTCGAACTGGATCCAGTCGATGTAGCGGTTGGCCGCCATCAGCGCCTGCTCCGCCGTCTGCGAAATCGCGTTGCGCTGGGGGAGTTTGACGATGTCATCGATGTTCGACGCGCTGACCGACGGGCACACGATCTCCGCCGCGGCGACGCCATCGGCCGGGAAGCGGCCCGGGGTCACCGGCACGTTGCACGCCCACGAGGAGTGGATGTCGCCGGTGAGGAACACGACGTTGTCCAGGCCCTGCTCGGTCATCAGCTGGATCAGGCGGCGGCGCTCGGCGGCGTAACCGTCCCACTGGTCCGAGTTGTACGGCAGGCCGTCCTGCGGCATGCCCATCAGCTCCGTGATCGCGCCCGTGGTCTGCGGGTCCAGCGGCGGGATGAGCACCGGCGTGAACATGACCGAGTTGCCCACCAGGTTCCAGCTGGCGGTCGAGGTGGTCCACTTGCCGTGGAGGAAGCTCATCTGCTCCGAACCGAGCATGGTGCGGCCCGTGTCGTCGACGTCGCCGATCTTGACGAACTCCGGCGCCTTGTCGCGGTAGGTGCGCAGGTCGAGCATGGTGATCTCGGCCAGCGTGCCGTAGGTGAACGAGCGGTACAGGTGGCCGCCGGCGGAGAACGGCGTCGCGCGGACCGGCAGCCACTCGAGGTAGGCGCGGATCGCGGCGTCGCGGCGGGCGAGGTAGTCGCCCTCGGACTCGGGGGAGTGGTTCTCGGCGCCGGTGTCGTAGTTGTCGTTGGCGACCTCGTGGTCGTCCCACGTCACCAGCCACGGCTTGGCGGCGTGCGCGGCCTGCAGGTCGGCGTCGGTGCGGTAGTGGCCGTAGCGGCGGCGGTAGTCGGACAGCGAGACGATCTCGTGCGCCGGCTCGTGGTTGCGGATCGCGCCGGTCTTGCCGGTGTACTCGCCGCGCGGGTACTCGTACAGGTAGTCGCCGACGCACATGATCACGTCGACGTCCGGGTTGTCCGCCATGTCGCGGTAGGCGGAGAAGTACCCCGCCTCCCAGTTCGCGCAGGAGGTCAGGGCGATGCCGAGCTTGTCGGGCGTCGTGCCCGCGGCCGGCGCGGTGCGCGTGTGGCCGATGGGGGAGACCTGGCCGGCGAACTCGCCCTCGGCGACGGTGAACCGGAAGCTGTAGGCGGTGCCGGGGGTCAGGCCGGTCGCGTCGAGCTTGACGGTGTTGTCGTTGGCCGGCTCGGCGATGGCCTCGCCCGACAGGACGATGGTGCCGAAGGAATCGTCGGTGGCCACCTCGCAGAGCAGCTTGACGACGGTCCCGGCCTCCGCCCCGGGAACGTCGCCCGGGTGGGAGGTGGCGCGGGTCCACAGCAGGACGGCGTCCGGCAGCGGGTCGCCGGAAGCGACGCCGTGCTGGAAGACGGCGTGTTCCTGCACCGCTTCCTGCGCCGAGGCGGTGAAGCGGCCGGCGAGGGTCGTCGTGCCGGCGAGCGCCGCGGTGGCGGCGCCGGCCTTGAGCACGGTGCGGCGGGAGGCCGCCGGGGAGGATGCCCGGAAGGGGCCCGTCGAGGAAGTCATGCAGTACATGACACTTGCCCGGGACGTGTATATCCAATCGGGCGTCACCCGTTGGTACCCCATCAAGGGGGGAGTTAACGGAAGATTCATCTTCCGGCCACTCTTGGTTCCCGTGGCGCCGTCCCCTGGGGCCGAACTAGGCGGTCAGGCCCATCTGGCCCATGATCTCCGAGTCGATGCCGTCGAGCTCGGCGGAGATGGACACGTGCGCGCGGCGGCGCTGGTCCGGGGTCATGTGCTCGGAGGTCTCGATGGCGTCGCCGAGCATCTCCAGGCGGTTGCGGGCGTCCTTGATGAAGCCCGCCGTGCCCGACGCCTTCGAGTCCTCCAGGCGGTCGAGCGATCCCTCGATGCCCTCGATGCGCGCGCGCAGGGCGGCGCCGTAGCCGTGGTGGCGGGCCACGGCGTCACCGGACACGCCGAACTGGCGGGCCGAGGCGTCCTGGCCGCGGTTCTGCACGAACGTCAGCAGCCGGTAGCCGATCGGCAGCGCCACGGGCAGCAGCAGGCGCGCCGCGCCGACCCAGCCCTTGGCCTTGTCGGAGGTGAAGCCCTGGCTGCGCTGCTGCTCCAGGATCTTCTCCGCCATGCGGGACTGGTGCTTGTGCTTGGCCTTGAGGGCCTTCTGCTCGTCCTTCCACCCGGCCTTGCGGATCTTCTCGGCCCGCTTGGTGGCGCGCTTGTCCAGCTTCTGCTCGAGCTTGGCCTCCTTCTTGGCGGCCTTCGAGTCGCGCTTGCGGTCGACCTCCGCGGCCTTGAGGCCGTCGCGGTAGGCCTTGTCCTTCAGCTTCGCCTCGTGCTTCGCGTCCTCCTTGGCCTTGGCCTTGGCGGCCTTCAGCTTCAGTTTCGTTTCGCGGCGGCGGTCGCGGTAGTCGCCCAAGAAGCTCATGGAATCCCTAATCTGCGGTCGGAGTCTGCGTTTTATGGTCTCGCGCAACCAGATTAACCCCGGTCTCCGCCGGGCGATACCCTGGTTGCATCGTGAACACCGAGGATACCGTCCCGCAGCCGGTGACCGGGCCCGATTTGGTCGGGTGCCGGTACCGGCTGGTCCGCGACCGCATCGCCGGGCCGCGCCGGCCGGGCGAGTCGGAGTCGGCCCGGCGGCGCGCGGAATTGGGCGCCCACCACCGGGCTTCGGTCATCGCGTCGCTGCCGGATCCGACGGTGATCGAGCCGGGCCCGGACGCCGATCTGGCCACTCTGGAGGCGATCGCGGCGGGCGCGGACCTCATCGTCGGGGCCGTCCTTCGCCACGAGCGCCCGCCGGGCCACCGCGCCTTTTCCGGCATCGCCGAGGAGTCCCGCCCGGATCTGCTGGTCCGCATGGACGGCGGCTATCTGCCGGTGATCATCGCCGCCCACAAGCTCCTCGAGCCGCGCCGCCGCCGCACGGAGGCCGCCCGCATCCTGCCGGTCGCGCGCCTGGGCCGCCCCGGCGTGATGGGCCGGACGCTGCGCCAGGGCATCGTCGTCGATGAGGCCCTGAAGCTGCGCCACAACGCCGCCGACGCCGTGCGCCTGGGCCAGGCCGCCGCGCTGCTGCACCGCCTCGGCGCCTCCTGCGGGCTCGTCGGCGGCATCGGCGCCGACGCGACGCGGGTGGTCGTCGTCGACGAGGGCCCTCGGGTCGCCGCCTACCGGACTGCTTTGCGACGTGCCCGCGCCGCAATCCATGCGGTCGAGCGTCATGGGGCGGCGGGGTCGTCGTCAAGCGAAAACCTGCCGCCCGTGCCGCGCGTCGACGGCCTGGAATGGCGCGTGGGCACGTGGCCGCTGGCGCCGCGGAAGATCCGGGAATGCCGCGGTTGCCGGTGGCGCGAGGCGTGCGAGGCCGAGCTGCGCGACGCCGACGACATCTCGCTGCTGCTGCCGGGCAATCGCGGCGACGAGTACCGGGAGGCGGGGATCACGACGATCCGGCAGCTCGCCCGTGCCGAGAACGCCGGCGAGCACCGGTATCTGGCGCTGCTGTCCGTCTTCGGCGAGCCCGCGGCGCTGCGCGTGCGCGAGACCACCGCCCCGCGCGCCGACGTGGAAATCGACGTCGACCTCGAGGCCTACCCCGGCCATGGCGCGTACCTGTGGGGCGCGTGGACTCCGGGCGACGGTTACGTGCCGCACGTGACGTGGGCGCCGCCCGGGCCGGAGGGGCTCGGCGGGACGGCGGAGGCGGAGAACTTCGCGCGGTTCTGGGACTGGCTCATGGCGCGCCGGGCTGCGGCGCATGGCGAGGGGCGGACGTTCCGCGCCTACTGCTGGGCCGCCGAGGGCGAAAACCACTGGCTGCGGCACTCCGCGAAGCGCTTCGCCGGGATGGAATTCGTGGTCGAGGGGGACCGTGCAGGGGATGGTGCCGCGGATGGTGCAGGGGCCGATGCGGAAGGCGGCGGAGCAGCCGGGCCCGCGCGCATCATCGCCGTGCCCGACGTCGCCGAGATCGAGCGGTTCATCTCCTCGGCCGAGTGGGTCGACCTGTTCCGCGTGACCAAGCGGCAGTTGATCAGCCCGGCGGGGCTCGGCTTGAAGGTCGTCGCGCCGATGGCGGGCTTCACGTGGCGCGACGAGGACGCCGACGGCGAGGCGTCGCTGTCCTTCTACCGTGACGCCGTCGGCATCGGCGCAGGTGACGGCGGGTCGGCCGCTGCGCGGGCGAAGCTGCTGCGCTACAACGGCGACGACTGCCGCTCCACCGCCGTCGTCCGCGAGTGGCTGGACTCCGGCCGCGCCGCCGGGGACGTGCCGTTCGTCGGCGATCTGGAGGACCGGGACATGGAGGACAGGGACATGGAGGACAGGCCCCTCGACAACAGGGGCGCCTGAGCCCCTCCCGGCCACTCCCATCTACTCCGATCCGCCGCCGGTGACATGATGGATGCATGATCCATCAAAGCGGCATCACCGGCATCGGCGTGACCGATCACGCCTACGTGGAACTCGACGTGAAGGCGGGGGTGGATGTTGCGCGGGCCGTCGGCAAGCTGGCGGCGGCGATCAATCTGCCCAGCACCGCGGGCGCGAACGTGGTCGTCGGCATCCGGCCCAGCCTGTGGGCCGAGGTCGCGGCGGACGAGCACGTGCCCGCCGGCGTCCACGATTTCGACGAGCCCATCCGCGGCAGCGGCGGCTACTCCATGCCCGCGACGCAGCACGACGCGTGGCTGTGGGTGGCGTCGTCGTCGCGGTCGCAGGCGTTCGACGTCGAGCACCACATCATCGGCGAGATCCGCGGCGAATTCGACGTCGCCGACGAGACCGTTGGCTGGGTCTACGAGATGAACCGCGACCTCACCGGATTCGAGGACGGCACGGAGAACCCCGGCGCGCTCGAGGCGCCCGGCGTCATCGCGGTGCCGGCCGGGCAGCCGGGCGCCGGTGCGTCGGTGCTGCTCTACCAGCTGTGGCAGCACCGCACGCGGGCGTGGGAGGAGCTTTCCGACGACGCCCAGCAGGACATCATCGGCCGCACCAAGACCGACTCCGTGGAACTCGACGATGACGTCAAGCCCGAGTCGTCGCATGTGGCGCGGACGGTCGTGGAAGTCGACGGCGAGGAGCTGGACGTCTTCCGCCGCAACACCGCCTACGGCGAGATGCTCGACCACGGCACCGTGTTCGTCGGGTTCAGCCATGACCAGTGGCGGCTCGAGGAGATGCTGCGGCGCATGGCCGGCGCCGACGGCGGGCCGCGCGACCGGCTCACCGAGTTCACCGACGCCCTGACCGGCTCCTGGTACGTGTGCCCGTCGGTCGACGGGCTGCTGGCCGTGGCGGAGCCGTACCTCGACGAGGAGGATTAGGCGGCGCGGATTAGGCGGCCGCGGCGTCAGAAACTGCACATTTTTCGCTCCCCGAAAAACGCGACCTGGGCTTTTGCGGAGCGGTGGTAGTACTTTGCGACGCCGCGGCGGTCACCCTCGCAGCCAGGCAGCCGCGGCGGCCGCGATTTCTGCGGCCGGCTCGGCGACGTCGAAGACCCGGCCGGCCTCGTCGCCGGCGAGGGGCTCCAGCGTGGCGAACTGCGACTCCAGCAGCGACGACGGCATGAAATGCCCCGGCTGCGCCACCGCCCGCCCCACCACGCGGGCCTCCATCAGCGCCCGCGTCCCGTGCAGGTGCACGAACACGGCATCCGGCGCCGCTGCACGGATCCGATCACGGTACGACCGCTTCAGCGCGGAACACGCGATCACCCCGCCGCCGTCCCGCCCGGCCAACCAGCCGCCGACGAGATCGAGCCACGGCCACCGGTCGTCGTCGTCCAGCGGGACGCCCGACGCCATCTTCTCGATGTTCGCCCGCGGATGCAGGTCATCGCCGTCCATGAACGCCACGCCCAGCTCCCTCGCCAGCAGCGCGCCGACCGTCGACTTCCCGCAGCCGGACACGCCCATCACCACCACCCGCGGACCCGACGGGGAGGGCGAAGTGGGGGAGGGGTGGGCGTCGTCAAGCGAAAAGCCGTGCACGCGAACGATCCTCACCCGCCGAAGCCGACCGTCGACCCGCGCACGATCAGCTGCGTGGGCAGCATCCGCGGGCGCTCGGACTGCACGCGCTCGCCGCGGATGAGCCGCACCAGGCCCGCCGCCGCGACGCGCCCGACCGCGCGCAACGGCGCGGCGACGGTGGTCAGCGGCGGATCGACCATGGCGGTGAGCTCGGCATTGTCGAAGCCGAGGACGGCGACGTCGCGGGGGACGGAGACGCCCTCGGCGCGGGCGCGGCGCACGAACCCCGCCGCGGCGAGGTCGTTGTAGCAGATCACGGCGTCGGTGGGGGCGCGGCGCCAGGCCTCGAAAATGCAGTCGCCGCCCTGGATCGACGGGGATTCCAGCCTCAGCAGGCGCACGGGGATGCCGCGCATCAGGTCGATCTGCTCGGGCGTCGGGCGGATCCGGCGCGGGGTCGTCGTGCGCTGCGGCTCGGCCATCGGCTCCGACCCCACCGCGTCGAGGATCCCGCGCCACCGCATGCCGTCGGCCCACGCCCCCTCCGGCCCCGCGAGATACGTGATCGACCGGCAGCCGACCTCCGCCATGTGCAGCACCGCGCGCAGGGCGCCGTCGTGGTTGTCCACCAGCACCGACGGCACGCCCGGCACCGGGCGATTGCACACGACCGTCGGGATGGTCCGCGCGATCTTGTGCACCTCGCCCTCGCTCAGCCGCGCCGATGCCAGCAACAGGCCGTCGACGACGGGCATCAGGCGCTCGGCGGCGACGTGCGCGCGGCGGAAGGAATCGTTGGTGTTCACGGCCGCGACCGTCATGCCGTGGGCGTCTGCGGCGTGGTCGGCGCCGCGCAGGATCTCGTGGAAGACGGGGTTGGTGGCGTCGGCCATGATCATGCCCAGGACGTTGCTGCGCGTCCGGGGCCGGGCCACGCCGGTGCGCGCTTCGCTGGACGAGCGGTATCCGAGCTCGCGCGCCGCCGCCAGGACCTTGTCGGCCGTGCGCGAGCTGACGCGGTCGGGCCGGCTGAAGGTCCGCGACACCGTCGACGGGGCCACGCCCGCCTGCTTTGCGACGTCGTAGATGGTGACCTTCCCGCCATCCACCCCGACCCTGTCGCCGTCGTTGCCGCCCATGTCTAGATCGTATCGGCGCAGTGCGTGCACGGGGCTTAACGACGTCGTAACGCCACCCGCAACCAGGCGTAACCCCGGCGGGGTGTGATGGTCATCGGACGACGGCGGTGGCCTGTGGGACCTGCATCCACGACCCGCGCGAGCGGGGCTTCGACACCCGGGTATGCCGTGTCCGCGACGCCAGTCGCAGGAGCCCCGCCGGCGGAGAATCGAGATGCCGACATGGCCCCCACCGTGACCTCCACGATGACCGGCGCCGCTCCGGGAACGGACGCCGCCCCCATCGGATCCGCCGCAGGAAAAGCCGCCGGATCCCGCACCGGCAGTCCCGCGGACCGCATCCCCGCCGACCGGCTCGCCGCGCTTGACGAGCTGGCGGCCCGCGTCCGCCAGGATCTGGAGACCACCGACCCCAATACCGCCTGGAGCCTGCCCGCCGACTCCGATGCTGCCGCCGGATCGGGCGCCGGGTCGGGTGCGGGGTCGGGTGCGGCGGAACTGTCCGTCGCCGTCATCGGCGGTGGCCAGGCGGGCCTGGCCAGCGCGTTCGCATTGCGGCGCGCGGGAGTCGGAGGAGTCCTCGTCTTCGACGCCGCCGAGCCGGGCACCGTCGGATGTTGGGCCGACTACGCGCGCATGCACACGTTGCGCAGCCCGAAGCACATGCGCGGCATCGAGCTCGACTGCCCGTCGCTGCACGTCCGCCGCTGGTACGAGGCCCGCCACGGCGCCGATGCCTGGGAGGGCATCGATCTGGTGCCGCGCCTGGAATGGAACGATTACCTCGCCTGGTTCCGCGACACCGCCGGCATCGAGGTGCGCCACGGCACGCGGGTCGACGGCGTGGACAAGCCCGGGCATCCGGGCGGCGCGTTCACGCTGCATCTGTCGGACGGCACGTCCACCACCGCCCGCCGCGTCGTCTTCGCCCTCGGCCTCGACGGCGGCGGCGAGCGGCACGTGCCCGACATGGTCGCCGACCTTCCGCGGGACCGGTGGAATCACACCGCGGACGCCATCGATTTCGCCGCCCTGCGCGGCAAGAGGGTGGCGGTGCTGGGAGGCGGTGCGTCGGGTTTCGACAATGCCGCATGCGCACTGGAAGCTGGTGCCGCGCAGGTCACGGTGCACATGCGCCGCGACGCGGTCCCCGACGCCAACCCCCTGCGGTGGATGGAATTCCCCGGCATGCAGGACCACTTCCCGGGTCTGCCCGACTCCGCGAAGTGGGAGTTCGGGCAGTTCAACGGCGGCCTCCCGCAGCCGCCGACGCAGGCGTCGATCTGGCGGTGCATGGGCGTCCCCGGTTTCCGGTTGGCCATGGGTTCGCGCTGGTCCGGGCTGGCTGTGCGTGACGACGATCCCACCGCCCCCATCCTCATCCGCCACCGTGATGGCGGCGGTGCCGGTGAAGGTGCCCTGGAGGAAGTCGATCACGTCATCGCCGCGACCGGCTACCGGGTCAATCTGGCCGCGCGGCCGGAACTGGCGGACTTCGTCGGCGACATCGCGTTGTGGTCCGAGGTGCACGACTGGGCGGACGGTCCCCTGGCGTCATGCCCCTACCTCGGCGATGGCTTCCAGTTCACGCCCAAGCCCGGTTGTGACGCCGGTGATGTCGCAGATGCCGCCGGCGGCCCGGAGTGGATCGGCCGCCTGTTCCACCTGTCCACCGGGGCGCGGGCCTCGATGGGCGTGGCGGGCAATCAGCTCTCCGGCATCCACTCCGGCGTGCGCAGGCTCGCGTGGCGCGTGGCCGCCGACGTGACCGCCGAGAAGTGGCCGGCGCTGTTCCGGGAATTCCGGGACTTCCGCCACGTGGAGATCCACTCCGTCGCACCCCACGGCCCCGGGGACGCCCCCATCCCGGAGGCACCCCGGCAGAGCGTCCGGTAGCCGGCGACAGCGGGCATCGGGCACACGACGACGGCGGCCACGTCCCGGCGGAACATCCGCTGGAGCGTGGCCGCCGTGGTGTGCGGCGGGTGCCCGGCCTACGTGCGCGGGGCCTCCGCGGGAGCGGGAGCGGGAGCGGGAGCGGCGGCGGCCGGGGCCGCGGCCGCGACCGTCGACCCGTCGGTGCCGGCGCTTGCCTCGGCGACCTCGCACTCCGGAGTCTCCTTCGGCGGCATGCCGACGAGAACGACGTTGAGGATGATGGCCGCGGCGGCACCGGCGCAGATGCCGGAGCCCAGCAGCGGCTGCAGCACCTGCGGCATGGACGAGTAGATCGACGGCAGCACCGTCGGCAGCATGCCCAGTGACACGGACACGGCGATGACCAGCGCCTTCGAGTCGGTCAGCTCGACGGTGGACAGGGTGCGGATGCCGGTGGCGGCGACCATGCCGAACAGCACCAGGCCGGCGCCGCCGAGGACGGGCGAGGGGATGGCGGCGACGACTTCGCCCATCTTGGGCAGCAGGCCGAAGACGATGAGGATGGCGCCGGCCATCGTGGCCACCCAGCGGGAGGCGACTTTCGACATGGACACCAGGCCGACGTTCTGGGCGAAGGCGGTGTACGGGAAGGTGTTGAAGATGCCGCCGAGCACGGTGGACAGGCCGTCGGCACGCAGGCCGTCGGCGATCATGCGGCGGTCGGCGGGCTTTCCGACGATCTTGCCCACCGTGATGATGTCGCCCGTCGTCTCCGTCATGACGACGAGGCCGACGACGAACATGGTCAGCACCGAACCGATTTCGAAGGTGGGCAGGCCGAAGAGGAACGGCTGCGGGACGGCGACCCAGGACGCTTCGCCGACGGATCCGAAATCGACCTGGCCGAGTGCGGCCGCCAGCGCGGTGCCGCCGATGATGCCGGCGAGCACCGCCAGGGGCCGCATGGACTTCGGGGCGAGGACGGCGATGGCCAGGATCAGCGCGAGGGTCGCGCCCGCGAGCAGGAAGTTCATGGGCTCGCCGAAACCGGGGTTGTCCGGGTTGCCGGCGCCGCCGGAGACCCAGCCGGCGCAGACCTTCATCAGCGACAAGCCGATGATGGTGATCACCGTGCCCGTGACCAGCGGCGGGAAGAAGCGGACGAGACGGGCGAAGAAGGGGGCGATGAGCATCATCATCACGCCCGAGGCGATGACCGCGCCGTAGATGGCGGTGATGCCGTGCTGGGAGCCGATGACGATCATCGGCGCCACCGACGCGAAGGTCACGCCCTGCATCAGCGGCAGCCGCGAACCGAGCCGCAGGATGCCCAGGGACTGGAGGATGGAGGCGATGCCGGCGACGAAAAGGTCGGCGACGATGAGGTGGGGGAGATGCTCGGGCTCCATCTCCCCGGCGGCGATCATGGCGCCGCCGACGATGATCGGCACGGCGACCGCGCCGGCGTACATGGCCATGACGTGCTGCAGGCCGTAGCCGAACAGCCTGGCCCAGCCCGGATGCGCATCGACGGGGTGGACGGCGGCTTCTTCGTTCCTGTCCGCGTCGCCCGTTCCGTGCGGCGATGGGGTGCCGTTCGGGCGGCGCGGTTCTTTGCCTTTTTCGGTGATGAGGGTCATGGCGGATCCTTTGGGTGGTTCATTCGGTGATTCGCTGGGTGAATCGCTGGGTGGTTCGCTGGGTGATTCAGCTGCCCCGGTACGTCGTGTACGAGTACGGCGACAGGAGCAATGGGAGGTGCAGGTGGCCCGACGGGTCCGGTGGGTGGGGTGCCGGGTCGGCGTCGTCAAGCACGGGGCCGGGGCCCGGTGCGACGCGGAAGGAAATGACCGCCTCGGTGTGGAAGACGTCCTCGCCGCGCGCGCCGCGGTAGGCGGCGATGTCGAAGATCAAGCGGTGGTCCCCGGCCGGCGGCATGCCGATCGGCGCCGACCAGCGGCCGTCGGCGTCGGTGGTGCCCGATGCGAGGACCTCGCCGGCGGCCGTCGCCAGGGATACCGGGACGCCGGCCGCGGGGGCGCCGACGGCGGCGTCGAGGACGTGGGTGGACAGGCTCATGCGGCGGCCCGTTCGCCGTCGCCGATGAGGTCGGCCAGCCGGGCCCGGTTGATCAGCCGCAGCTGCTCGACGGTCTCGGCCCACTCCGTCTCCACGTCGTTGCCGATGCGCGAGCGCAGGGCATCGAGGACCTCGCCGGCATCGCGGCCCCGGGCGCACAACAGGAAGACGTGGCCGAAACGGGACTCGTACTCGTGGCTGAGCCGGGCGAGCTCCCGCGCGCCGGCGTCATCGCCGCCGAGGGTGCCGAGCAGCGTCGCCTGCTCCTCCTCCGACGCCGTGCCCTGCTCCGGCGCGCTGCCGAGGGCCGGGTGCGAGGCGATGGCCATGGCGACGTCGCTGCGCGACAGGCGGGACAGGGCTTCGTCGCCGGTGGTCAGCGCTGCGCCGAGCGTGTGGAACGGCCGGGCGGCCAGCAGGTGCTCCGCCCAGGCGCTCGAGCCGGACAATTCGGTCAGCTGCGGCTTCAGGACCGTCGCCGAGGCACGGTTGAACATGTCCAGCTCCGGGCCTGGCGCGGCGGCCCGCCGAGTGCCCGCACCCGGGGGATTGGTCGGGTGCATGGACGGTCCCGCTGCGGAGGAGGCGTTGTTTGCGGTGGTCATGGGCTTAATTTCACCGCCGTGCCGTGTCGCCGCGGTGTCCCGGCCGTCAAGGTCGTGTAACGCCGCCGGGCCTTTCGGCGCCCATCGCGCAATCGGGCGGAAACGTGCGCGCCGGGCGAAGCGCGTTAGCCCGTTACGGGTTAATGAAAATGTAACGCTCGCGTAGCCGCCGGGGTGGGGCGGCGTTGTTTGCATGGTTCCCATGACAGATTCGAGCACCGCCGCCGGTGCCCCGAAAGCTCCGGGTCCCGGCACCGGCACCGGCACGGCCCCGACCATCGTCATCCTCAACGTCAATTCCACGGCGTCGATGACCGACTCGATGGTGGCGGCATCTTTGCAGGTGGCGCAGGTGGCCGGGGTGGCGGGCGGCGGCGTCGACGTCGTCGGCCTGACCCCGGACGGGGCTCCGGCGAGCGTGGAATCGCACTCCGATGCAGTGGCGTCGGCGTCGGCGATGCTCGCCGCGCTCGCGGAATACGACGGCCCCGTCGACGCCGTGGTGCTCGCCGGCGTCGGCGATGGCGGGGTCGAGGCGCTGCGCGAGACGATGCCGTGCCCGGTCGTCGACGTCACCGAGGCCGCCGCCGCGACGGCGATGAGCGTGGGCGATTCCTTCTCCTTCGTCACCACGGTCCCCCGCGCGATCGGCATGATCCGCGATCGGCTGCGCGTCGCCGGGCTCGACGCCAAGCTCGCGTCGGTGCGCGCTTCGGGCGTCGGCGTCCTGGATCTGCATGGCGATGGGGTCATGGAGACCCTGGCCGCCGATGCGGTCGCGGCCGTCGACGCCGATGGGGCCGAGGTCATCTGCCTCGGGTGCTGCGGCATGGCGGGCATGTCGGACGAGCTCGCGCGCATCACCGGGGTGCCGGTGGTGGATCCGGTCCGCGCCGGCGTCGCCGTCGCCGCCGGGCTGATCGGTCAGGGCTTGACGACGTCGCGCGTCCGCCACTACGCCCCGCCACCGCTCCGGCATTCCACGGCGGCCGCGGAGCCCGGCACCTCTCCGGCGCGAGAGTCGGTGGCATCGTGATGCCCGGCGCCGTGACACCGGAGGCCGAGATGCCGAGTGCCGTGACGCCGAGTGCCGTCGACCTGTGCCGCGCGGCGAATGACGCCCTGGCCGCGGATGATGAGGCCCGCGAGGCCACCTGGCCGGGGCCGGTGACGTGGCGCCAGCCCATCCACACCGTCTACGTTCCGGCCGAGCAGTTTCACGCCGGTCTCGTGGACGAATGGGGCGCCGCGGCACGGGAAGTCTGGCGTCGCCACGGCGGGGGCGCGGCCGGCGTGGCCCGCCTGCTGGACATCGAAGCCGGGCTCGCGGGCGAGGTCGCCGATCTGGTCGACGCCAAGCTGGCGGCCGAACCCATCGAAGACCTCCGCATCGACTTCGAGGACGGCTTCACCCAGGCCGGCGTCGCGCCGGGCGACCGGGACGCCGACGAAGACGCCCGCGTCGATGACGCCGTCGCAGCCATTGCCGCCATCGCCGACCACCGGCGCAGCGTTTCCGGGACCGGCGCGGAATCGGGATCCGGCCCCGCCGCGTTCTGGGGCATCCGGTTCGGCAGTTTCGATGCGGCGACGAGGGATCGGGGCATCTCGACGCTGGCCAGATTCCTCACCGGGCTGCGCGCCGCGGGCGTGCGGCCGGAGCCCCGGGAACTGCGGCTGACGCTGCCCAAGGTCACGTCGATCGCACAGGTCGAGGCCTTCGTGCGGGTGCTGGAGGCCATCGAGGCCGAAGACGCTGGGACCGAGAAAGCGGCGCCCAACAATGCAGCGCGCCACGGCTTCGAGATCCAGGTGGAGACGCCCCAGTCGATCATCGGCGCCGACGGGTCCTCTCCGCTGCCGGGGATGATCACCGCGGGACGCGGCCGGGTCCTGGCGCTCCACTACGGCACCTACGACTACTCCGCCTACCTGGGCATCGCCGCGGCAGACCAGGCGATGGACCACCCCGCCGCCGACCACGCCAAGGACATCATGCAGGCCGCCGCGGCCGGCAGGGAAGTCGAGATCTCCGACGGCTCCACCAACCGCCTGCCCGTCGGCGCCCGCGACGGCATCCGCATCGGGTGGACGGTCCACGGTCATTTGGTCCGCCGCCACCTCGCGCGCGGCATCTGGCAGGGCTGGGACCTCCATCCCCACCAGCTGCCCACGCGCTTCGCGGCCACCTACGCGTACTTCCGCATGCGCACACCGGAGACCCTCGACCGCCTGGACGCCTACCTGTCCGGCCGCCACGGGGCCTTCGCCGATGAACCCGCCACCGCGAAAGCACTCGCCTCGTTCCTGTCCAGGGCCGTCGACTGCGGCGCCATCACCGGCGCCGAACTGCGGCGATCCACCGGCCTGGAACACGGGGAGCTGGCGCATATCGCCCGATACGGAGACACACCATGACACTCGTCGACGCCGGAACGTCCACCGGCCACCGTCGCAAAGCAATCGACCGCCACCCCGCACCCAACACCGAAACCCCCGCGGGCCCGTGCCCGAGCCTGGTCAACGACGACCTCGCGCCGCTGCGGAAGCAGAAGTGGGGCTCGTACAACATCTTCGCCTTCTGGATGTCCGACGTGCACTCCGTCGGCGGCTACGTCACCGCCGGCACCCTGTTCGCCCTGGGCCTGTCCGCATGGCAGGTGCTGCTGGCGCTGCTGGCGGGCATCACCCTCGTGTACTTCTTCTGCAACATGGTCTCCGAGCCCTCGCAGAAGACCGGCACCCCGTTCCCCGTCGTGTGCCGCGGCGCATTCGGCGTGCGCGGGGCCAACGTCCCCGCCTTCATCCGCGGCGTCATCGCCGTTGCCTGGTACGGCATCCAGACCTACCTGGCCAGCCACGCGCTGGTCATCCTCGCCCTGAAACTGTGGCCGCAGCTCGGCCCGTGGGCGGAAAAGGACGTCCACGGCTTCCTCGGCCTGTCCGCACTGGGCTGGGCGGCCTTCGCCATCATGTGGGTGCTGCAGGCCCTGGTGTTCTGGCGCGGCATGGAATCCATCCGCCGGTTCATCGACTTCTGCGGCCCCGCCGTCTACGTGGTCATGTTCGCCCTGGCCGCCTACCTCGTGGCCAAGGCCGGCTGGTCCAACATCTCCCTGACCCTGACCTCCGAGCAGCTGTCCGGCTGGCCCGCGGTGCTCACCTTCCTCGGCGGCGTCGCCCTGGTCGTGTCCTACTTCTCCGGGCCGATGCTCAACTTCGGCGACATCGCCCGCTACGGGTCCTCCGGCAAGGCCGTGCGCCGCGGCAACTTCCTGGGCCTGCCGGTGAACTTCCTGGTCTTCTCCGTCCTCGTCGTGCTCACCGCCTCGGCCACCGTGCCCGTCTACGGCGGCCTGATCACCGACCCCGTCGAGACCGTCGCACGCCTGGACAACGGCGTCGCCGTCGCGCTGGGCGCCCTGACGTTCACCATCGCCACCATCGGCATCAACATCGTGGCCAACTTCATCGCCCCGGCCTTCGACTTCTCCAACATCGCCCCGCGGCTGATCACCTGGCGCGCCGGCGGCATGATCGCCGCCGTCGGATCGGTGCTGCTCACGCCGTGGAACCTGTACTCGTCGCCCGAGGTCATCCACTACACCCTGGACACGCTCGCCGCCTTCATCGGACCGGTGTTCGGTGTGCTGGTGACCTGGTACTGGATCCTCGCCCGCCGCGAGATCTCCGTCCGCGACCTGTTCACCTCCAGCCCGACGGGGCTCTACCACTACCAGCGCGGGTGGAACGTCCGCGCGCTGGCCGCCACTGGCATCGCCGCGGCCGTGGCCATGTCGACGGTGCTCATCCCCGCCTTCCACGCCGTGGCCAACTTCAGCTGGTTCATCGGCGCCGGGCTCGCCGCCGTGCTCAACGTCTGGTTCCACCGCGGATGGCTGATCCGGGTGACGCACCGGGCATCCGGGGCCGGGGCTGAAGCCGATGCCGATGCCGACGCCGACGCCACGACCGAGGCCGACACGGAGGTGGCGGCCCGATGACCGCGACCCCGACGAAGGTCACCGTCATCCGCGCCGATCGCGCGGCGCTCCCCTCCGGCACGGCGCCCGCGACGATCGTCGTCGCCGACGGCATCATCGCCGAGGTGGTGGGCGGGACGGAGGTGGCGGCCGAGGACGTCGTCAAGCACATCCCCTCGCTCGGCGCCGACGGCGACGGAATCGCCCTCGACGAGGTGCGCATCGCCGGCGATGCCGTGCTGCTGCCCGGCCTGGTCGACTCGCACGTGCACGTCAACGAACCCGGGCGCACCGAATGGGAGGGCTTCGCCACCGCCACGCGCGCCGCGGCGGCCGGGGGCGTGACCACGATCGTGGACATGCCGCTGAACTCCGTGCCCTCGACGACGACCATGGCCGCCCTCGATGCCAAGCGCGCCGCAGCCGATGGGCAGCTCGGCGTCGACTGCGGGCTGTGGGGCGGCATCGTGCCCGGCAACATCGGCACCGGCGAGCTGGTGCGGATGTGGGACGCCGGGGTCTTCGGGTTCAAGTGCTTCCTCATCCACTCCGGCGTCGACGACTTCCCCGAGATCAGCTACGGCCAGCTGCGCCGCGCGATGGCGGAGGTCGCGTCCTTCGGCGGGCGGGTCATCGCGCATTGCGAGGACCCCTGGCTCGTCGCCGAAGCCTCCGCCGCCACGCCGGACGCCGCGCCCGGGGGAGGCCGCGACTACGCGTCGTTCCTGGCCACGCGCCCGCCGGCGTCCGAGCGCGCCGCCGTGCGGGCGTTCATCGACGCCGCCGAGGCCACCCGGTGCCGCGGGCACATCGTCCACGTCACCGAGGAGGGCTCCGTCGACCTCATCCGCGCGGCGCGCGCCCGCGGGGTCCAGGTCACGGCGGAGACCTGCCCGCATTACCTGGTGCTCACCGCGGAGGCCATCGCCGATGGTGCCACGCACCAGAAGTGCTGCCCGCCCATCCGCGAGGCCCGCCACCGCGAGGCCCTGTGGCGCGGCCTGGCCGACGGCACCCTGTGCGCCGTGGTCACCGACCATTCGCCGTGCCCGCCGGACCTGAAGCTGCTCGGCGACGAGCACGCCACCTTCGGCGAGGCGTGGGGCGGCATCGCGTCGCTGGAGCTCTCGCTCGCGCTGACCTGGACGGCCGCGAGGGTCCGCGGCTTTTCGCTTGACGACGTCGTGGCCTGGATGTGCCGCGGCCCCGCCGACCTGACCGGCATGAACGCCAAGGGGCGCATCGCGAAGGGCGCCCACGCCGACTTCGCCGAGTTCGACCCCGACGCCACGTTCCTCGTCCGCGGCGCGGCCATGCACCAGCGCCACCCCGTCACCGCGTATGACGGCCACCCGTTGGCCGGCGTCGTCCGCCGGACGTGGGTGCGCGGCGAGCTCGCGTTCGCGGGCGATGCTGCCGAGGCCCAGTTCCCGCCGGCGGCGGCCGGCTCGATGATCACCCGAAAGGACGTCGCATGACGGACAATTCCACTGCAATCGGCTCAGCCGGCGCCGAGATCGCTCCGCCTGCCGCAATCGATCCGCCCGCCTGGGTCCGGCTCACGGATCTGGCCCGCCGCGACATCGGCGGCGCCGTGGTGTGGGCGACCGACGAGTCCTTTGCGGAGAAGGAGAACCTCATTTCACCGGGGCCGCCGCATTTCGATCCCGCCGAATTCGGCCACAAGGGCAAGGTCTACGACGGCTGGGAAACCCGCCGTCGGCGCTCGCCGGGCGTCGACCACGCCATCGTGCGGCTCGGCGTGCCGGGGACCATCGCCGGCGTCGTCGTGGACACCGCCTTCTTCCTGGGCAATTACCCGCCGCAGGTGTCGGTGTCCGCGGCGCGGATCGACGAGGCCACGCCCGCCGACGAGCTCATGGACGCCGACTGGGTCGAGCTCATCGGGCCCACCGGCATCGGTGGCGGTGCGGCGCATTTCATGGAGGCTGGCGCGCCCGGAGATGCGGCGGATGGCCGGGTGTTCACCCACGTCCGGCTGACCATGCACCCCGACGGCGGCGTCGCCCGATTCCGCGTCCACGGGGTCGCGGCGCCGGACCCGGTGTTCCTGGGCGGACTCATCGACGTCGCGGCCGTCGACAATGGTGGTCGCATCACGGATTGCTCGGATGCCTTCTACGGCTCGCCGGCGAACCTGATCTCCCGCGGATTGCCCGCGAACATGGGCGGGGGCTGGGAGAATGCGCGGCGCCGCGGTGATGGCAACGACTTCGTCGAGATCGTCCTCGCCGGCGCCGCCGACGTGGAGTGGGTGGAGCTGGACACCAGTTGGTTCGTGCACAACGCGCCGGGCGCGGCGCGGGTGTCCGGCCGCACGGTCGATGGGCGGTGGGTCGAGCTGGTCCCGAAGACCCCGCTGCTTCCGGATCACCGCCGCCGCTTCCGGGTCCGGGCACTCGACGGGCAGACCCAGTCGACCGCGCCGCCTACCGAGTCACCGGCCGAGCCGCCGACCGCGCCGCCGACCATCGACGCCATCCGCCTCGACGTGTACCCCGACGGCGGCATGGCGCGGCTGCGCGTGATGGGCACGCTGACGCCGGACGCGATGGCCGAAGCACGGGAGCGTTTCGGGGCGTAGGTGCGCCGGGGCGGGCGTGGAGGGCCGGGCGGTCGAGGAGTCGGCCGCCGCGCCTGCCCCGCCCCGCCCCGCCCCGCCCCTCCCTACGTCTTCTTCCCGAACGCCCACGTCCCGCGGCGGACGAAGTTCGGCGGCGCCTTCTTCATCGCCGCCGTGCGCGCCCGCGCCGCGTTCTCGCTGAGCAGCAGTTTCGCCTGCTGCCACCGCTCCGCCCGGAACGTCGCCCGCGGGGAGCGCCACGCATCGTTGAACAGCGACTTCGTCGCCGCAAGCTGATCGGGGGACCGGCCGATCAGCTCGGTGAGGATGTCTCGGGCGCGGACGTGGGCGTCGTCAAGCGAGCCTGCGGTCTCCGTGGCCAGCCCGACGCCGACCGCATCGCCGCCCGACAGCTCGCGCCCGGTCATGGTCAGCCAGCGCGCCTGCTCGGCGCCGACGTGATCGGCGAGGGTGCGCGCGCCCGACATGTCGGGGATCAGGCCCCACTTCGCCTCGAGCACCGACCAGCGCGCATCGGCCGTGGTCACGCGGAAATCCGCGCCCAGTGCGAGCTGCACCCCGCCGCCGTAGCAATGCCCGTGCACCACCGCGATGACCGGCGCCGGCAGCCGCCGCCACTCCCAGCACACCCGCTGGAACAGGTTCGCGCCGTCGCGCGCCAGCGGATTCGGGGCGAACGCCTTGACGATGTCCCCCGGCTTCTTCAGCACCGACCCGAAATCCAGCCCCGCGCAGAAGGAGTCGCCCTCGCCCGCGAGGATCACGCCCCGCAGGTCGCGGTCGCGGCGCAGGGTCTTCGCGGCATCGTCGAGCCCGCGCAGCATCGCCATGGTCAGGCCGTTGAGCTTCGTCGGCCGGTTCAGCGCGACGACGGCGATGCGCGCGCCGCCGAGCTCCTCGAACGTGATGGTCACCGGGCGGTCGGTCGTGGTGGCGGGGTCGCTGGCCGGGTTGCTGGTGGTCATGGGGCCACGGTAGCCAGTCGCGGGCGCGCGCGGGGCCGGATTCGCGCGGTTGGTAGGGCTGCTTGACGACGGCGAGCCCACAGTCAGCTCGCCGAGGCGCAAAGGGGGCGCTAGTGCCATACGGTCAACGCTCATCTCCGGCGAGCACGAAAACCGCAGGTGGTCAGATCTGCTACTCAGGAGCGTTGACCATATGACATTTCGGCGCCTCCGTCGGCGCGCTTTGCACCCCGCGAAAGGGCGATCGGCCGCCGCCGAGCCGAGCGAAGGCCGGATTTGCGCGACCTGAGGCACCCGAATTCGCCCTACGCAGCCACTGGCTGAGTGAACGGCATTAAAACCCCAGGACGGAAAATCGTGTGGCTGCGATATGCAACTAACTCGGCTGGCCCGCGGGGGACGATGGCCGCGATCGTCGGCCGTCGGTGCTCGAGTGGCTGATGTGGCGGGACGGGTAAAGCTGGTTGATGGCCCCCGTCCGATTGCTTGACGACGGCTCGCCCACAGCCAGCTCGCCCGCCAGATGGATCGGCCGCCGCCAGTTCGCCGGGGCGCAACGGGGACGTTAGTGCCATGCGGTCAACGCTCATCTTCGGCGGGCACGAAAACCGCAGGTGGTCAGATCTGCTACTCGGGAGCGTTGACCATATGACACTTCGGCGGCTCCACGAGCCCGCGATGAGTCCTGCGGAGGGCAGATCCGTCCCGCGAAAGGGAAATCCGCGCCGCCTCCAACGCGCGAAACCCGCCCCACTCCCGCGCAATGCGGAGGTGGGGCGGGTTAGTTCACCGGGCGGCCGACTTGTGCAGCGGACCGCCGGGGAGCTCATGCGAACCGGGTGGCCGCGCGTGGTGCGCTGCCGATCAGTCCGCGGCCGTGGCCCGGAATCCCGGACCCGGCGGAAAAACTTACGCCGACGCCTTGGCGAAACGCTCGGCGACGTCGTCCCAGTTGAAGACGTTCCAGACGGCCTTGACGTAGTCGGCCTTGACGTTCTTGTACTGGAGGTAGAAGGCGTGCTCCCACATGTCGAGCATGAGCAGCGGGGTCAGGTTCGCGGAGATGTTGCCCTGCTGGTCGGTCAGCTGCTCGACGACGAGGCGGCCGGCGACGTGGTCGTAACCGAGCACGGCCCAGCCGGAGCCCTGCAGGCCCAGCGCCGCGCCGGAAAAGTGATCCTTGAACTTCTCGAAGGAACCGAAGTCGCGGTTGATGGCCTCGGCCAGCTCACCGGTCGGCTCGCCGCCGCCGTTGGGGGAGAGGTTCTTCCAGAAGATGGAGTGGTTGGAGTGGCCGCCCAGGTTGAACGCGAGGTCCTTGGACAGGGCGGTGACCACGCCGGAGATGGAGCCGTCGTTGCGCGCGGCCTCCAGCTTCTCCAGGGCCGAGTTGGCGCCGTTGACGTAGTTCTGGTGGTGCTTGCTGTGGTGCAGCTCCATGATCTCGGCGGCGATGTGCGGCTCGAGGGCGTCGTAGGCGTAGTCCAGTTCGGGCAGCTCGTAAACGGCCATGGGTGGGTCCTCCTTGGAAGTTGATTTCGCTTGTGACACCCGATGGTACCGATCCCCGCGATTTACGCAAGGTTTCATGTGCGTAATTCCGCAGGTTCGATAGGCGACCATATGGCGGGGCCTCCGCCGCCGAGGGCTGGTCGGCGGCGAGTGGCCCACGTCACCGGGCGTTCGCCCACGACGGTACCCGCGTTCGCGGATCGGGGTCGCCGCGCGGCGTCCGGCCACCCGCGTATCCTCGCGCCCATGACTGCTTTTTCCCCGACCGACATCCTCGACGAAGGCGGCCACGTCGCCGGCGATCACCTGGTCCTGAACACGCCCTACGGTGGGCCGTGGCCGGAGGGGCATCATGCGATGGTGGTGGCTGCGGGGTGTTTCTGGGGCGTCGAAAAGCTCTTGTGGAATGCCCCGGGCGTGTGGACGACCCTGCCGGGCTATGCGGGCGGGCAGACGCGCTGGCCGTCGTACCGCGAGGTCTGCGGGGCGCGGACCGGGCACACGGAGTCGGTGCTGGCGGTGTTCGATCCGGCGGAGGCCAGTTTCGGGGAGCTGCTGCGGCTGGTGCTGGAGAATCACGATCCGACGCAGGGCGACCGGCAGGGCAATGACATTGGGCCGCAGTACCGGTCGGCGGTGTTCCCGCTGGATGACGAGCAGGCGCGCGTGACCGCCGAGACCATCGAGGCGTACGCGCCGCGGCTGGCGCAGGCGGGTTTCGGGCCGATCACGACGGAGGTCACGCCGCTGGCGCAGACGCCGACGGGGCGTTTCTGGGTCGCCGAGCCGTTCCACCGCGGGTACCTGGCGGCGAATCCGCACGGGTACTGCCCCGTCCACGCGACGGGCGTGACCTGCGGTTAGCCGGTGGCCGTACCGCTTCTTGCTTGACGACGGCCACCGTCGCCATGTCGCGGCGGATGAACATAACACCCGACATAACACTCAACTTCACACTGTGTTGAGTTGAGTGTGAAGTTGAGTGGGAAGCTCGGGTCGAGCCATGGTCCGAGGTGCGGGATGGGGTGCGGGATGGGGTGCGGGTGCGCGCGGGCTACTGCTGCGGCGCGTCCTTCGGCTCCGTCGGGGCGGCCGGGTCGGTGCCGGCGCCGTTGTCGCCGAGGCGCTTGTTGGCCTCTTCCTGGACGCGGTCGATCTTGTCGGCGTACTTGCCGCCGGTGCGCTTGTCGATCTCGTCGCCGACCTTCTCGATGCCCTGGCGAACCTTGTCGGGGTTGTCGCCGATGAACTTCTTGGCCTTGTCGATGAGGCTCATGGGGTGCCGCCTTTCATGCTGCTGCGATTGTCGTGCTGCGTGATTGATCGGCATAAGAATACGCCCGCCTCCCGGCTGGATGCCGGAAAGCGGGCGTCGCGCCGTGAAGCGCCGCCCCGCGTGTGCCGCGGGGCCTTCTCTTTACTGGTTACTGCTGGGGCTCGCCCTCGCCCTCGCCACCGGCGAAGCGCTTGCGGGCGGCGTCCTGCGCCTTGTCGACGTGCTCGGCGTGCTTGCCGCCGGTGCGGTCGTCGATGGTGTCGCCGGCCTTCTCGATGCCCTGGTCAACCTTGTCCGGGTTGTCGTCCGCGAACTGCTTGGCCTTGTCGAAGATTCCCATGTGTCGCTTCCTTTCCTGGTCTTGGTGACCAAACGGGCCGCGTGGGCCCGTCCAGCCGCTTGACGGTGACCACGGTACGGACGTGACGGCGGTCTCGCAGCGTTCGTGACCGGATCGTGACGGTTGCGAACGTTACTCGTGATCCGAAAACCGAAATAAACGCTCGGGGTCCGAACTCTTAATTGTTCATTGTTCCGGTGACGGGAGCGGGTGGATTGGCGGGCCGGGATCGTCGCAAAGCGTCTCCTGGTCGATCATTGGCGATGCTGTTGGGCGTGAATAGCGAAGGCGGGGGTAAGTGATGGGGTAGGGCGGGAGGGGGTGCCTCGCGGGGGTGGGGCGATGTCCGTTTGTGCAGGGTAACAAGGGTTTCACGGTCATTTGTACGACAAAAGTGACCTGTTCAACGGGGGTTGCGTCCGGAGCGATTGGCAGGCCGGTGCGGGTGAAACGGACAAACACCGCACAACGGTTCTCTGGCGAAAGGAGCCGTCCATTCTCCGAATAGATTCTCGCCTATCGAACTGTAAGCTCATTTCCAGTAACCGGGTTGCGCATTACGTCATGTCACCCGGTCGGCTGATGGTTGGCGGTCGTTGGTTTCGGGTCCGAGCGGGCCCGGGTGCCGGTGCCGCCCGTACTTCTAAGGCCTGACGAGGCCGGAGGTGAATGGATGTTGGAGCGGATCGGGCTCGGTCGGCGCGCTGCGGTGGCGGTGGCGTCGGCCTTGGCATTGGTGCTGGTGGCGTGCGGGGGTGAGACGTCCAGTGGTGGGGTGCAGGCCCAGCCGGGCGTGTATCCGCTGATGTTGATCGGCGCCTTTCTGATCATCGGCGGTGCGGTGGCCACGTGGGTCATCTATCGCGGTGGGGGAGTGTCAAAGCGCAAGAACAAGAAGCTTTACGACGACGCCGAGGCGGACAACCGCCGTGGCGCCGATGATGCCGACGACGACCGGAACAAGTGAGGTAACAGTGAAGAACTGGAACAAGGGGCGTTTCGCCCGCGTCGCGGGTGCGATGGGTGCCGCGATGTTGATGGTCGTGGCGCCGGCGGCGGTCGTCGACACCGGGATCAATGTCGGGGCGCCGCTGGGCGCGCCGATTGCGCATGCCCAGGATGACGAGGATGTCGCGGTCCCGACGGAGGAGGCCAGCACCTCGACGGCGACGGTCACCGAGGAAGCGCCGGCGCCCCGTCCCGAGCCCGCTCCCGCGCCTGCTCCTGCGCCGGTGCCTGCGCCGGCCGAAGAGGCGCCGGTGCCGCCCCCGGCCGACGCCGACGACGAAGTGGCGGACCGTTCGGCGACGCCCGAGACCGAAGAAGAGGCCGATCCTTCCGACGGATTGCGTGAGCCTGGCCGTGTAACCGGCAGATCTATGGCCCGTGCCGCCGTTGCGGAGCCCGGAATCGTCACTGACCCTGCGTTGCTGAACGAGTTCGGACTCACCGCCCCGAATCCGGTGTGCGTTGATTCAAGTTATCTCTGGGTGTCCTCCGACACGCGCGCGTATCAAATCCGGCCCGATGGCACAATGACCGGCAAGAGTGTCGTCAAGGCGGGCCGGACCACGAACGAACAATGGGGGTCCGCCATTGCGCTGAATCGAGAAGGCACCATTCTCTATGCGGCGAACTTTCAGAATCAGAATAATGGAACG
Organism: Corynebacterium sp. NPDC060344; assembly: GCF_042725215.1. NCBI lineage: Bacteria > Bacillati > Actinomycetota > Actinomycetes > Mycobacteriales > Corynebacteriaceae > Corynebacterium > Corynebacterium sp. NPDC060344. The sequence goes on from NZ_JBHXCS010000014.1 coordinate 36,451, forward strand.
AGTATTTTCCTCCGCCGATTCGACACCACGACTGGTGAAGAGCTATCGACGATGCGTACAACGTTGCCGAGGAATGATGTAGGTGGCACTGTTCGCAACTTGAACTCGCTGTCAATGTCGCCGAGTGGAACGTCGCTGTATTTGGGTGGTGCGGGCGGCAGTCGCGTGTGGGAGATTGACGTCAATCCAAATGCGAGCGGTCGGCACGAAGTGCTCAACACATTTGGCCCGTTTTCCGGAATCACCGGATGGGGTGGTGACTTCATCACCCTGGCAAATGGTGGCCTGCTCGGTGCCACGAACGATGGTCGCCTGGTGTTTTGGCCGACCGGATTTGCGGGAGGGGCGCCGGAAATCATTGGAAAACCGGTTGCTCCGGGCACCAACTTCAGCAAGGTTCAGGGATTGGCTGATGTCGATGGAATCGTCTATATCGTCGACTCAAACGGAACGCAGGCCGCAAATGTTTCGACGGGACTGTACCGGCTGCCGGCTGATTTTTCGACCAACACGTTGGCGTATAAGGGGACGGAAGTAACTGCGACATTGGTGCAGCCGCAGTCCTACTACACCAGCACGGGAGCCGGCCTATGGGACCTGGCATCGCGTCAAGAGTCCGTTTCCTGCCCGCCGGCTCCGACCATGGAAGTCGACAAACGGCACGGAGAGAATGCAGTGTCCGGACCGGATGGCGATGGCAACTTCTCCGTTACCTACCAGATCGATGCAAAGAACACCGGCGCTGCTGCGACTACCTACAGCCTGGTTGACAAGGCGATGTTCGGCGACGGCATCGAGATCGTCGACGCACGGTGGGATGGACACGCCAACGGTGGGCCCGTTTCGGGCGCCGCGATCTCGGCTGCCGGTGGTGTGACGCTGGCCAAAGATGTCCCGATTGACGGGAATGCGACTCATACCTACAACGTGACGGTGAAATTCAAGGCGCCCGCGGCGGACTACGACCGAGTGCGGTGTGAACCCGGCAACGGATTGTTCAACCGGGCGGTGGTCAAGGACGGTGCCGCCGGCAGTGGCCACTTGGACGATGACTGCCTGCCGCCCCCGGACGTGCCGACCGCGGCATTTGCGGTGGAGAAGGGGCCGCGACCGACCGCGGACAACCAAGGCGCCATCCAGGTTGGGCCCGACGGCACCGCTGAACTGGTGTACACCGTCACGGTCACCAACGGTTCCGACTCGAATGGGGTGACCCCGGAGATCTGGGATCGCTTTTGGATTCCCGCGGAGGTGACTCCGGCCGGTGCGGCTCGCGTGACCGTGGACGATGCGGCCGGCGTCACCGGCATGCCTTCCTCGTGGACGGTCGAGCAGATGCAAGCCGCCATTGACCCCGCGCAGCCCGCATTGAAGCTGGCGGATTCGGTCGACTTGGCGGCCGGCGCTTCGCGTACCTTCACCATTCGCATTCCGGTGTCGGTCAACGTTGCCGCGGCCAACTGGGAAGAGCTGGGACGCTGTGAAGCCGGTGAAGGCGGCTCCTACAAGGGTGGCGCCCCGAACACGGTGTTCATGGATGGCGATACGTCCGCCAACAACAACGATGCTTGCATCCCGCTGCTTCCTCCGCAGATGGCGTCGTTGACCATCAACAAGGTGGGTATCGACAATGTCGAGGAACCGCTCGACGGGGCACTTTTCGATCTCTTCCCGGCCGGCGCCGAGGGCAACTTCGACCCGAACGCACAGGCCATCGTCAAGGATGAGGGTGCCGGCGAGGTGCAGAAGTGGATCAATCTGGCACCGGGGAAGTACTACCTCGTGGAGACCAAGTCCCCGGCGGAGTACGAGCTGCTGCCCCAGCCGGTCGGCATCACCATCAGTGCGACCGATGCTGCGTACAGCATCCGCGTCGACGACAAAGATGTCCCCGTTGCCCAGCCGGTTGCAAATGATCCCTACCAGCTCATCGTCCAGGTCAACGACATCAAGACCGGCAACCTCCCGCTGACCGGTCCCCGCGACCAGGCGTTCTGGTACGCCCTGGCATTGGCCGTCGGCATGGGCATGGTGCTGCTGAACCTGGGGCTGTTCCGCCGCCAGCGGTAGTCGGAATCTTCTCCAGGACCTTCTCCGGGACCGACCTCATGGTCCGACTCGGAGACCGGCACCAGGCTGTTCGAGACTGAAGCCGCCGGCACCAACTAAGTTGGTGCCGGCG
>NZ_JBHXCS010000015.1:0-33499 GCF_042725215.1 Corynebacterium sp. NPDC060344
TGTCGCACGCATTTTTCCAAGAACCTCTCCGGCATGGTGTCCAAGACGCAGTGGCCGACGTTGTCGGCGATGTTTCAGACGGTGTTCCAGCAGGCTGATGCCGCCACCGTGTGGGCTCAGGCCCGTGAGGTAGTCGACTTCTGCCGCCAGAAATTCCCCCATGTGGCTGACTACCTGGAAGACCACCTTGATGAACTGCTGGCGTTTACCGCAGCGCCCAAGGCGGTGTGGGCGAAGGTGTGGTCGAACAATCCCACCGAGCGGCTCAACCGGGAGATTCGCCGGCGTACTGATGTGGTGGGGATCTTCCCCAACCGCCAATCGGTGATCCGGTTGGTCGGGGCCGTGTTGGCTGAGCAGCATGACGACTGGATCCAGCAGAAGCGCTACATGTCGTTGACTGCGTTGGGGCAGACGGCCGCGGCCATGGCCGACGGCGTCATAGACGCCGACGGCACCGCGGCCATGGGTGTGGGGGCGTTGGCGTGATCGGCGATTATTGCCCTGCTCGGGCAGGACCCGGATGCCGGTAGATAGTCCGGCTTATTCGAAAGGTACGTACACCACTTCCCTGGACTTGACCGCGGCAGCGTGGTGCTGCGACGGCGAAGTGGGCAGGTGCGGGGACGCCGGACACGGCGAAACCCGCCGTCCGGGGTGGGACGGCGGGCGTCGTAAAGCGAAAAGCGCGGGCAACTGCCGGCGCGCGGAAAAGCCGAGCTAGACCGAGAACTCGTCGGGCTTGCGGGGATCCCACAGGCCGGAACCGACGGGGACGTTCGCGGGATCGTCGCCCTCGGTGACAATGCGGTTGTTCTCGTCGACGAAGATGACGTGGGGCTTGATGGAACGGGCCTCATCGTCGCTCATCATGCCGTAACCGATGATGATCACCAGGTCACCGGGCGAAATGAGGCGGGCGGCGGCACCGTTGATCGAGATGATGCCCGACCCGCGCTCACCGGTGATGCAGTACGTGGTCAGGCGATTGCCGTTGTCGATGTCGACGATGTCGACCTGCTCGCCCTCGAGCAGATCGGCGGCCTCCATCAGATCGGCGTCGATCGTGCAGGAACCGACGTAATGCAGATCAGCCTGCGTCACGGTGGCGCGGTGGATCTTGGACTTCAGCATGGTGCGGAACATCAGCGGCCTCCCTCGGTCGCAGTGCCGGAATCGGCGGAGTCGGGTTCGGACTCGGAATGGGAATCGGAATCGGTGGTCCCGGCGCTGTCGCGCTCCGAAACCGGACGCCGCACCGTATCACCCTCAACGCCGCCGGCGCGAGAATCCATTCCCCCCGCGGCGGAAACCGCGGCAGATTCCGCACCAGCACCAGCACCGGGACCAGCCCCGAGCCCGGCGCCCCGCAGCCCCTCGCGGGCCTCGCGCTCGGCGCGGACCTCGTCGACGCGGGCCTTGAGGCGCTTGAGCTCGGCCATTTCCTCCTCGGTCAGCGGGCGGTCGTCGACGCCGGCGGCGGACAGCGCGGCCTGGGCGATCTCGCGGTCGCGGGTGTCGCCGAGCAGCACGCCGACGTTGTCGATCAGCCTGGTCGTGCCCACGCGCGCCGCCACGAGCAGCCGCGCCTCGCCTTCCACCGGCACCGGCCCCAGCCCGGGGCCGCGCAGCTCGAGGTAGTCGACGTCGACGTCGGGGCGCTCGGCGAGCACGGCGCGCGCGGTGGACAGCACGGCCTCCGCACCGTGGTCGCCGACGTGCGCGCCGGCGGTCAGTGCGGCGGACAGGGTGACGGCCAGCTCGCGGTCGTCGCCGGACAGGTAGCGGTTGCGCGAGCTCATGGCCAGGCCGTCGGCCTCGCGGATGACGGGCACGCCGTGGAGCTGCACGGGCATGTTCAGGTCGGTGACCATCTGCTGCATCAGCGCCAGCTGCTGGTAGTCCTTCTCGCCGAAGATCGCGTCGGTGCAGTTGGTGATGTTGAACAGCTTGTTCACCACGGTCAGCGCCCCGGCGAAGTGCCCGGGCCGCGTCGCGCCCTCGAGCTCGTCGGCGAGCGGGCCGGGCTGGACGGTGGAGCGGAACCCGTTGGGGTACATCTCGCGGGCGTTGGGGGCGAAGACGAGTTCGCAGCCGACGGCCCTGAGCTTGGCCACGTCGTCGTCGAGGGTGCGGGGGTACGCCTCGAAGTCCTCGCCCTCGCCGAACTGCAGGGGGTTGACGAAGATCGACACGACCACGACGGCCCGCGGCAGCGACTGCGCGGCGCGGACGAGTTCGAGGTGGCCCTCGTGCAGTGCGCCCATGGTGGGCACGAGGACGACGGGCCGCCCGGTTTTGCGCATGGCGCGCGTGACCTGGGCGATGCCCGCGATGGTGTCGTGGACGGTGATGTCTCCGGCGGTGTAGCCGCTCACTTTTCCTCCGAGATTGCCCGGGCGCCGGTGTGGCGTCCGTCGTGTTTTCCCCGGTGTCGCGGGGAACTCCCGGTAGACGGTAGTCCCCGGGGCGTCGCCGATCCTAGTCGGCCCCGCCGGTGGCGTCGGGGCGGTGGCCGAGCGCGCGCAGGACGGCGGCGGATCCCTTCAGCTCGGCGATGCGCCGCGCCAGGGCCCGGTAGGCGGGGGTTGCGCGGGGCAGTTCGTCGTCGATGACTCCGAGATGCTTGATGACGGTGTCCGCGTCATCCCTGGCAGCCGGCCCCGTCAGTGCGCGCGGCCCCCATTTCAGCGCGTTGTCCAGCGAGGCGTTGAGCAGCGGGCCGAGCAGGGCGGCGGCCTGTTCGCGGGCGGCGTCCGGCGAGTGGCCGGCGGCCGGGTCGCCGCCGTCGGAGATGGCGCGGGCCAGCAGTTCGACGGCGTCGGCGACGACGGCGCCGAGGTGGTTGGAGCCGTGGGCCATGGCGGCGTGGTACTGCGGCCGGCGGCTTTCGGGGATGGGGATGGCGCGGCCGCCGATTTCGGAGATGAGCAGTTCGGCGACGGTGCGGGACAGTTCGTCGCCGACGGTGACGCCCCAGGGGCAGCCGGCGAGGCGGTCGGTGTCGTCGGGTACGCCGGCGAAGGTCATGGCCGGGTGCGCGGCGATGGTCAGCGCGCCGGTCAGAGCGATGGGGTCGAGGACGGCGCGGCCCCGGGAGCCGGCGACGTGGACGACGATGCGCCCCGGCCCGACGTGCGGCACGATCTGCTCGACGACGCCGGGCAGCTCGGGATCCGGCACTGCCAGGATGATCAACTCGGCGTCGCGGGCGGCGGAGACGACGTCGGCGATGCGCGCCTGCGGCAGGCGGAGTGCGGCGCGGGCCCTGGAGGCGTCGGAACGGGCCACGACCGCGGTGACGGCGTGGCCCGCGCGGGCGAGGGCTTCGCCGACGGCGGTGCCGACCGCCCCGGTGGAGATCACCGCGACGGTCAGGCGGGGAGCTCCCGGCACCTGCGGCTACTCCCCGGAACCGTTGCGGGCCCGCATCTGGGCGAGCAGCTCGGCGACGGTCAGGCCGCCCTCGTGGTCCTCGGCGCGGCGGCGGCCGTGGCGGGAGCGGCGGCCGGAACCGGACGCCGCGTCGTCATCGGCGGTGTCGGCGGTGTCGGCGGTGCCGGTGGCGTCAGTGGTGTCGGCGGTCTCAGCGTGATCACCGGCGGCGTGCTCGGCGTCGGCCACATGGGCATCGACCTTCGGGAAGCCGGCCGTCTCGGCGGCGTCGGTCGAAGTCTCGGCGCCGGCCTTCTCCTCGGCCTCCGCCTCAGCCCGGGCCTGGGCGTCCGCATCGATGCGCGGCAGCACCGCGGTCGGGCGGGACTCGGCGGCGTCGGGATGCGGGCGGTACTGCGCCTTGGTCTCGGCCTTCTCGGCCTTCTCGGTCGCGTGGGCGTCGGTCTCCCCCTCCGCCTCCTGCCACGGCACGGCCTTGAACGAACCGGTGTTGAAACCGCCGCCGTAGGTGTGGCCGGGCACGCCGTTGTCCACGACGGGCACGTCGACCGGCTCGCGGTCGTCGCCGCCGCGGGCCTCGAAGGCCTCGTTCTCGTCCCATTCCTCGGGCACGCCGGCGACGGTGTGCTCGTCGTGCCCATCCACGTCACCCACGCCGTCCACGAGGTCGGCGCCATCGGCGCCGTGCAGCCCGTGCGGGCCGTGGTTGGTGTGCGTCCCGACCACGCCGTTCGCGGTGGCCGCCGCACGGTGCGCCGTGGCGCGCGGCTTCGGGCGCTGGTGCGACTCGGGGTCCTTCAGCGGCGACGCCGCCGGGGCATCGAGCTCGCGCAGGCGCTCGGCCCGGGCGCGCAGCGCGATGCGCTCCTCGTCCAGATCCGCGCCGAGCATCTCCGCGAGGTGCTCGCGCAGCGCGACGATCTCCGCGCGCAGCTGCATGATCGTGTCGTCCGACCGCGCGTCGAGCGAATCCAGGTAGTTCTGCTCGAGGATGAGCTCCTGCTCGCGGTGCGTGGCCAGTTCGCGGTCGAGCTCCAGGCCGTGCATGACCTCGAGGTCGGCGATGCGCTCGCGTTCGGCGGCGAGCTGGCGGCGGTAGCGCGTGACCAGCAGCGCGCCGATGACCGCGGCCCACAGGCCGGCGAGCACGGCGATCTTCATCCACCCGGTGGAGTCGGTGAACAGCATCACGACGCTGGCGACCACGGCCAGCGCGATGAGCGCCACCATCATCGCGGTGGCCACCTTGTCGGTGGCGTCGCCGTCGCCGGTGGCCGCGGGGCGGGCCTGGCCGGCCGTCCCCTCGGCGCGCTCGTCCCACTGCTCGACGTGCCCGGACTCGGCCACGTCGCGATCCTGCCCGTTTCGGTCCACGTCGAAGTCCTCCGGTTGAGTCATGTCCCCCAGCCTACCGACGGCGGCACCGGTTCCCCGCCCGACGCGGCGGGAGGTTCATCATCCGGGGGAAGCCGGCACGATCGCTCCAGCCACGACCCGGCCACCGCGAGCGCCACTCCGCTGGCCGCACCGACGACGAGCACGGGCCCGTCGTCGGCCGCGGCGGCCAGCTCGCCCCACCGCGGGATCGCCCAGGCCAGCGCCCCGGCGTAGATCCCACCGAGCACGGCGCCCAGCCACGCCGACGCGGTGCCGACGACCAGCCACCGCGCCATCGTCAGCGGCTGCACCTGGCTGCGGTCCTGGCCGACGCGGTCGTCGTCGAGCGCCGCGCGGATCCAGCGGGCGCCGGCGATGCACGCGAGCGTCAGCACCCACGGGAACAGCAGGTCCCACCAGCTGCGCGCGCCGATGTCGCCGTAGAACCGCCCGTAGAGCAGGTACCCCGCCAGCGCCAGCACCAGGGCAGTGACCAGCAGCGAAATCGGCGACGTCGGCTTGAGCTGGTTCACGGCCCCCAGCCCCCGGGGTCGCGGCGGACTGCGGCGACGTCGTCGTCGAGAAGCTTTGCGACGAGCCCCGCCACCGATTGCCCGCCCAACTGCGCGGCGGGGTCGGCGTCGAGCCACGGGACGAGCACGAAGGCGCGCTCGTGGGCGAACGGGTGGGGAAGGGTGAGGACCGGGTCATCCGAGGTGACCTCGGCGCCCGCCGGTTCCGGTGAGGAGTGCGCGGGCGCCGGGGCGTCGTCAAGCGACACGACCTGGACCACGTCGACGTCGAGGGTCCGCGGGCCCCAATGGACCTCGCGGACGCGGCCCGCGGCGTTCTCCAGCGACTGGCCGAAACGCAGCAGCTCGAGCGGGGTGCGGTCGGTGTCGACGATGAGGACGGCGTTGAGGAAATCGCCCTGCTCGACGCCTCCCCACGGCGGGGTGGCGAAGACGGCGGAACGGGCGACGGTCTCGGCGGCGAAGGCGTCGGCCACCCCGCGCAGCGCGGCACGGGCGTCGCCCAGATTCGCGCCGATGGACAGCACCGCGCGGATCATCGGCGCGTCTTCCTCGACCGGCGCGCGGTCACCGCGACGTCGCCGAACTCCAGCGGGATCGGGGCCTGCGGCTTGTGAATGGTGACCTCCACCGCATGGAGCAGCCCCGCATCGTCGCCGCCCATGAGCGTCTCGGCGATCTCGGTGGCCACCGTTTCGATGAGGTCGCGCGGCGGGCCCGCGATGATGTCGTGGGCGGTCTGCGCGACGGCGCCGTAGTCGACGGTGTCGGCGAGATCATCGCTGGCCGCGGCGGCGCCGAAGTCGAGCCACAGCGTGACGTCGCAGGAGAAGTCCTGGCCGTCGCGCTTCTCGTGGTCGAAGACGCCGTGGTTGCCGCGGACCTTCAGGCCCGTCAGGGCGATGCGGTCTGCCATGTCAGTTCCCCTCTCGCTGCATCGGCTTGTTGCCGCCGCCGGCCGGGTAATCGCCGTCGGCGGTCACTCCCTCGGGCGCGCGCCCGGCATTCCAGGCCGCGGCGACGTGGACGGCGTCGCGGCTGGCGGCCACCTCGTGGACGCGCACCGCCCACGCGCCGGCGGCGGCCGACAGCGCGGAGATCGCGGCGGTGGCGTCGTCGGCGTCGCGGGGCGCGCGCGGGGCGCCGTCGACGACGGTGGCGGTGAAGCGCTTGCGGCTGGCGCCGACGAGCACCGGGTGGCCCTCGGCAACAATCTCGGGCAGCGCGTGCAGCAGCGCCCAATTGTCGTCGGCGTTCTTGGCGAAGCCCAGACCCGGGTCCAGGATGATCCGCTCGGCGGGGATCCCCGCGGCCAGCGCCCGTTCGGCCAGCGAGCGCAGGTGGCCGCGGACCTCGGCGACGATGCCGTCCGCGGAAGGCTCCGCGCGGCCGGACGCCGATCCGAAGCGGTCGGTGCGCCAGTGCATCAGGCACACCGACACCCCGCCATCGGCACAGACGCCGAGCATGCGGGGGTCGGCCAGGCCGCCGGAGACGTCGTTGATGAGCACCGCACCGGCCTCGATCGCCGCCTCCGCGACGGCCGCGCGCATGGTGTCGACGCTGACGGGAATGCCCGCGGCGGCCAGGTCGCGCACGACGGGCACGACGCGGCCGAGCTCCTCCTCCGCCGCCACCCGCACCGCGCCGGGTCGCGTGGATTCGCCGCCGACGTCGATGAGGTCGGCGCCGTCGGCCATCAGCCGCTTGGCGTGGGCGACGGCGACGGTCGGGTCGTTCCAGCGGCCGCCGTCGGAAAAGCTGTCCTCGGTGACGTTGACGATGCCCATCACCAGGCACCGGTCGCGCTGCGGCAAAACGGGGGCCATCGCGGTCAGCGCCCCGTGATCAGCGACATCGCCTCGGCCCGCGACCGGGCGTCGGACTTGAACCCGCCGCGCACGGCGGAGGTGATGGTGGTCGCGCCCGGCTTGCGGATGCCCCTCATCGCCATGCACAGGTGCTCGCATTCGATGACCACGATCGCCGACGTCGGACGGAGCTTGTCGACGAGCGCATCGGCAACCTGTCCGGTCAGCCGTTCCTGGACCTGGGGGCGCTTGGCGTAGAGATCCACCAGCCGCGCCAGCTTGGACAATCCCGTCACGCGGCCCTCGGGGCCGGGGATGTAGCCGATGTGGGCCTTGCCGAAGAAGGGCACCAGGTGGTGCTCGCACGTGGAGTAGATCGGGATGTCCTTGACCAGCACCAGTTCCTGGTGGCCCTCGTCGAAGGTCTTGGCCAGCACCTCGGTCGGGTCGACGTGGAGGCCGGCGAAGACTTCGCGGTAGGCGCGGGCGACGCGGGCCGGGGTTTCCTTCAGGCCCTCGCGCTCGGGGTCCTCGCCGACGGCCAGCAGCAGTTCGCGCACGGCCGCTTCGGCGCGGGCCTGGTCGAACGTGCCGATTTCGTCGCCGCGTTCGGCGGCGATGTCCGGGTGGACCTCATCGTCGCGGTGGTCGTAGTTCATCGCGGGTCCTCCGATCCGCTCGTGCCGGCATCGGGGGTCTCGTCGGGGCGCGGGGGCACCGGGTCGGACGCGCCCGGCAGGCCCGTCGAACCCTGGTCACCCTCGGCGCGGTGCCGGCCGCCGCCGGGGGCGGGGAACTCGCGCGTCGGCTCCGAATCCGTGGCGCCGAGGGGGCGTCCCTGAGGGGCGTCGTCGCGCTTCTTCGGGGTTTCGCGGTGCTCGGGCTGCTCGCGCTCGGGCAGGCGGAAACCACGGGGCTCGGCCGGCTGCTGGGGCTGGTGGCTCTGAGGCGTCTGGCCCTGCTGGTTCTGGCCCTGCTGGTCATGCCCCTGCTGGTTCTGGTTCGGGCGCTCCCACCCGGTCGGCGCCGGGTAGTTGGCGGCACCCGGGTGTCCCGCAGGCGTCGTCGGCTGGCCGGACTGGCCGGGCTGGTTGGGCGCGCCCTGCTGTCCCGGCTGGCCCTGCTGGCCCGACTGACCATAGGGGCGCGCCGTACCGCGGGCAGCGCCGCCGTCCTTCGGCGGCCATCCCGGGACCGTCCAATCCGCCGGCGGCGGGGTGCCTCCGTAGACCGGGACATTGCGGCGATCGGGCTGGCCCGGTCGAGCCTGCTGGCCCTGCTGGCCCACATGACCCGGCTGGCCCTGCTGGCCCGGAAGATGCCCGGAACCCGGGAGGGCATGCTGGCCCTCGCCGGCGCCCTCGGCTCCCCCGCCGTCGCCCTCGCCCATCGGGCGATCCTGGCGGCGCGGGCGCACCGGCGCGAAGATGTTCTCGCGGCGCGGCGGCTCCTCGCCGCGCTCGATGGCCAGCTCCACCGGGGTCTTCACCGGCTCGCGGCCATCGCGCGGGTGGCGCTTGTCGGTGTCCAGGAAGTCGAGGCGCTCGCGGATGCGGACGTCGGTGAACATCGCTTCCAGATCCGGGCGGCGCAGCGTCTCCTTCTCCAGCAGCTTCTCCGCCAGCTCGTCGAGGATGTCGCGGTTTTCGCGGAGGATGTCGTAGGCCTCGTCATGCGCCTTCGAGATGAGCCCCCGCACCTCCTCGTCGATCTTCGCCGCAACCGCCGGCGAGTAGTCCAGCTGGCCGGAACCGCCGCGGCCGACGAACGGGTCACCGGCTTCCTCGCCGTACTTCACCGGCCCCAGAGACGCGGTCATGCCGTATTCGGTCACCATCGCCCGGGCGATCTTCGTGGCCATTTCGATGTCGGCGGAGGCGCCCGTCGTCGGCAAGCCGAAGACCAGCTCCTCGGCGGCACGGCCGCCCATGGCGAAGACCAGCCGCGCGAAAAGCTCCGGCAGGTTGTACATGCCCTTGTCGTCCTCGGGCACCGTCATCGCGTGGCCGCCGGTGCGGCCGCGGGCGAGGATGGTCACCTTGTACACGCGCTCGATGTCCTTGAGCGCCCACGCGGCCAGGGTGTGGCCGCCCTCGTGGTACGCGGTGACCTTCTTCTCCTGCTCGGAAATCACCTTCGACGTGCGGCGCGGCCCGCCGACGACGCGGTCGACGGCCTCCTCCAGCGCATCGGCGGTGATCACGTCGCCGTTGACGCGGGCGGTGAGCAGCGCGGCCTCGTTGAGCACGTTCTGCAGATCGGCGCCGGACATGCCGGCGGTGCGCTTGGCCAGCGACTCCATGTCGGCGTCGGGGCCCAGCGGCTTGTTGCGCGCGTGGACCTCGAGGATCGCCTTGCGGCCGGCCATGTCGGGGGCGCCGACGGGGATCTGGCGGTCGAAGCGGCCCGGGCGCAGCAGCGCCGGGTCGAGGATGTCGGGGCGGTTGGTCGCCGCCATGATGATCACGCTGGAGCGGTCCGAGAACCCGTCCATCTCCACGAGCAGCTGGTTGAGCGTCTGCTCGCGCTCGTCGTGGCCGCCGCCCATGCCGGCGCCGCGCTGGCGGCCGACGGCGTCGATCTCGTCGATGAAGATGATGCAGGGGCTGTTTTCCTTGGCCTGGTTGAACAGGTCGCGCACGCGAGAGGCGCCGACGCCGACGAACATCTCCACGAAGTCGGAGCCGGAGATCGTGTAGAACGGCACGCCCGCCTCGCCGGCCACCGCACGGGCCAGCAGCGTCTTGCCGGTGCCGGGCGGGCCGTAGAGCAGCACGCCGCGCGGGATCTTCGCGCCCAGCGCCTCGTAGCGGGCGGGGTTCTGCAGGAAGTCGCGGATCTCGTCGAGCTCCTGGACGGCCTCGTCGGCGCCGGCGACGTCCTCGAACGTGTTGGTCGGCTCCTCCTTGTTCAGCATCTTCGCCTTGGAGTTGCCGAACCCGAACATGCCGCCGCGCCCGCCCTGCATGCGGCTGAACACCCACATGATCAGGATGAAGAAGATCAGCATCGGCAGCAGGAAGCCGAGGGTCGACATCAGGAACGATTCCTGCGTGACCTTCGTCGTGTACTTGTCCATGCCCTGCGCGCCGGAGACCTTCTCGAAGATCCGGTCGGCGGCCCGCGCCGGGTACTGCGCCATGACCTCCTTGACGTCCTGGGTCTCCTCGACCTCGATGCCGTCCTTCAGCGTCAGGCGCAGCCGCTGCTCGCGGTCGTCGATCTGCGCTTCGGCGACGTTGCCGGCGTCGATCTGCTGCAGCGCCACCGACGTGTCGACCTCGCGGAACGACCGCGTGTCGTCGGTGAGGGTGGTCACCGCGAAGATGAGGAGGAGGAAGATGCCGACGATGCCGGCGATCCGGAAGACCTTGTTCTTGTCCATGGAGGGGCTTGGCCTTGGCTTTCTCGGGTGGTGTCGGGGCCTGGTCGCGGCGACCGGCGGCCGGGGTCAGCTCTGGTAGACGCGCGGGTGCAGCGTGCCCACGTAGGGCAGGTCGCGGTAGCGCTCCGCGTAGTCGAGGCCGTAGCCGATGACGAACTCGTTGGGGATGTCGAAGCCGATGTCGGCGATGTCGAGCTTCGCCGTCAGCGCGTCGGGCTTGCGCAGCAGGGTGACCACTTCCAGCGACCGCGGGTTGCGGTTGCGCAGGTTCTTCATCAGCCACGACAGCGTCAGGCCGGAGTCGATGATGTCCTCGAGGATGATGACGTCGCGGCCTTCGATGTCGCGGTCGAGGTCCTTGAGAATGCGCACGACGCCCGACGACGACACGGAGTTGCCGTAGGACGACACCGCCATGAATTCCATCTGCGTCGGGCGGTTGAGCTCGCGGGCGAAGTCGGTCATGAAGAACACGGCGCCCTTGAGCACGCCCACGAGGATGAGGTCTTCCTCGGCGTCGGCGTGGCTCTCGTTGACGCGGGCGGCCATTTCGGCGATGCGCGCGCGCAGCTCGTCTTCGGAGATCAGGATGGCCTCCACGTCGGCCCCGTACGGGTTGTCCGGAACGTTGAAGTCCTTGACGTCATGCATGCGGTCGTCCTTTCCGCCCGGGCGCGCCGGCGGTTGCTTCCTGGGGATCGTTTCGGGGTCGCTTCGCGGCGGGGCCCGGTGAACCCCGCGACACTGCCAGAGTGCCACCTTTTCGGTGCGCCTCCAACCTGCATCCCGGCTGATCGGGGGTTTCGGCGGAGGGCAGGGCGACGGGGCCTAGGCCGCGGTGCCCGACGACGAGCTTATCCAGCGCCGCGACGTGCGCGGCGGTCAGCGCCGACGCGCCGTTGGCCTCGGCCCATTTCTTCAGGGTGCGGGTGCGCACGGCATCGGGTTGCGTGACGACGACGCCGACCGACAGCTCCCCCACCCCGCCCGTGCCATCGGCCGTTGGGCCGGTGGCCGACACGGCGTCGGCCAGCACCCGGTCCGCCCACTCGTCGAGGGCGGCGGCATCGGAGCGGACCAGGTCGGCGGTGCGCGCGAGATTGGCGGCGACGCCGGGGCCGAGGAGCTCCTCCATCATCGGCAGCACCGAGGCGCGGGCGCGCACGCGGGCGTAGCGGGGATCGGCGTTGTGTGGGTCGTGCCACGGCTCCACGCCGAGTTCGGCGCAGGCGGCCTCGGTGTCGGCGCGGCGCAGCGGCCCGCCAGCCGAACCAGCCGAGCCGGAGAATCCGGAGAAGAGGAACGGACGCATCACGCGCACGCCGTCGTCCCACGTCCGGTCGGCCGCCATCCCGGACAGGGCGCCGGTGCCGGCGCCGCGCGCCAGCCCCAGCAGCACCGTCTCCGCCTGGTCGTCGAGGGTGTGCGCCAGCAGCAGCGGGGCTCCCCGATCGCCGGCGACGCGGTGGAGAGCGGAATGGCGGGCGGCGCGGGCGGCGGCCTCCGGCCCCTCCCCCGCACCATCGATCCCGCCGGGCACGTCGACGCGGATGACCTCGGCGGTCGCGCCGAACCCGCGGGCCAGGGCCGCAGCGCGCTCGGCCACGTCGGCGGAGCCCTCCTGGAGCCCGTGGTCGACGACGACGGCATGCACCCCACCGGGAATCTCGGCGGCGCACGCCGCGGTCAACGCCAGCGAATCCGCCCCTCCGGACAACCCGACCACGACGCGGGTGGGGGGCGGGCTGGACGCACGCGGGCCGTCGTCAAGCACAAGTACGCCCCGCACGGCCCGGCGCGCCCGCAGGAACGCGGGGCTGCGGCGGGGCCAAAACGGGGCTGCGGTCATGCGGACAGAGTAGATCAGCCGCCGGATCGCCTTAGTCGGTGGCGATGACGCCGCCCTTGGCAATGCGATCCATCGCCGTGAGCAGCACCCGCTCCTGCGTCATGCGCGCGACGACCTGCACCGGCACGCCGGTGACCGGCTCGACGACGACGCCGGCCGGGAAGCCGAGGAGGTTCCACACCGACACGAAGGGCGCGTAGCGCATGTTGGACACCATGTTCGCCGACCACGGCCGCGAGTTCCACGGTCCGTCCGACGGCGGCTCGGTGGCCAGCGCCGGGGTGATCAGGACGTTGTCGCCGGGCAGGAACTTCTCCATCTTCGACCGGGCGCGCACCACCTGGCGGTCGGAAATCGACCAGCGCAGCGAGCGGCCGATGCGCGCGTGGATGCGGTTGCGCCACTCGAGGTGGTCGGGCAGGCCCTCGGCCGCCAGGGAATCGGCGACGCCCGCCGACCAGCGCGCGAGCATCGGCAGCGGGTTGACCGGGTACGGGGCTTTCGCCTCGCGCACCGGCAGGCCGGCGTCGCCGAGCGTCTTCGCCGCGTGGCGCGCCGCCTCCTTCCACTCCGGCTGCGCGCCGAAGCCCGCCACCGGCGACGACAGGTCGAGGATCGCACCGAAGTCGGCCGGCAGCGGCGCCTCGACGGCGTCGACGTGGCCGCGGGTGAGCTCCCGCATGAGCAGCGTCAGGTCGTCATTGTCCTGCGCGATGACGCCCTGCACCGCCATGCCGTACCAGTCGTTGCCGCCGATGTGGCCCGGCACGATGCCCGGCGTCGCCTTGATGGTGGACAGGTTGCAGGCCGCCGCCGGGATGCGCAGCGAGCCCATGCCGTCGTTGCCCTGCGCGAACGGCACCATGCCCGCCGCCACCGCGGCCGCCGCACCGCCCGAGGACCCGCCGGGCGTGCGGCCCGGGCGGACGGGGTTGCGCGTGATGCGACCGGGCACGTCGGTGGTGCCCCACGTGCAGAACTGCGGGTTCGCCGTCGTGCCCACCGGAATCGCGCCGGCCTCTTCCAACCGTGCGACCACCGGGTTGTCCCGGTCGGTGTTCTGCTTCAGCGCGAAGGGCACGCCCGCCAACCCGAGGTCGGCGAGATCGGGGCGCTTGGCCAGCTCCCGCGCCTGCGAGATCGCGCGATCCGCCCACACCTCGGCGAAGGCGTTGATCGCCGCGTCTTCGGCGGCGATCCTGTCGAGCGATTCGCGCACGGCCTCCTCCGGCGTCATCTGCCCGCCGCGCACGCGCGCGGCGATCTCCCGGACGGTGGGCTGGGTCGGCGGCTGGATCGGGTCCATCATCTCTCCTGGGCTATCGGCGTTTGGGGCCACCGTAGACCAGATTGTTTCTCCGCCGATTGCTTTTCGACGGATACGCGCAGATCAGCCAGCGCACGATCAGGAGCAGCGCACGATCAAGAGATGTCGCGGAGCTTCGCGGCCGTGGCGTCGGCGGCCGCGCGGGCGGGCAGCAGCGACGCGTCGTTGGAGAGCAGGACGAACGTGAGCACGTCGCCGCCCTTGGTCACCGTGTAGCCGGCCAGCGCGGAGGTGCCGTCGAGCGTGCCCGTCTTCGCCCGGACCCAGCCCGCGCCACCGGAACCGGCGTAGCGCCCTGCCAGCGTGCCGGACACGCCGCCGACGGGCATGGAATCCAGCAACGGGCGCAGCGCGGCGGCGGTGTCTCCGTCGCCCGCCGCGGCGAGCAGCACCCGGTCGAGCTGCGCCGGAGTGACGCGGTCGTCCACGCTCAGGCCGCTGGAGTCGGCGAGGTTGGCCGCCGACGAGCCGGAGGTCTCCAGGCCCAGGCCATGCTCGGCCAACGTGTCCGCGACCGCCTTGGCCGCGCCGGCGAAGTCCGGCGCCAATCCGCGATCGATGGCGACCTCGCGTGCGAGCGACTCGGCCAGGACGTTGTCGGACTTGGTCATCATCTGGTGGACGCGCTCCGACAGCGGCGCCGACTCCACCGACGCGAGCACCTCGGGCTCGGCGCCGTTGCCGCCGCCGAACTTCTGCGACGAGGACTCCTCCGGGGCCAGGACCTCGACTTTCGCACCACCCAGCGCCGCCGCCAGGGCCTGGCCCGCACCCGCCGCCGGATCCGGCGTGCGGCGCGCGTCCTCGCGGTCCAGGGCCAGCCGGGCGCCGTCGACCATCACCGGCTCGACCGGTGCGATGTAGCCGGCCTGGATGCCCTCGCGATCCCACGTCGAATGAAAGGTGACGCGGAACAGCGAGCGGTCGACGTACACCGTCGACGGAACTGCCGGAGCTGCCGGACCCGACTCACCTGCCTGACCAGCTGCCTCACCGGAGCCCAGCGACGCCCGGACACCCTCGGCGAGCTCCGCGATCGACGCCGACCCCGGGTAGAAGCCGGCGCCGTCGACGCTCAGCGTCGGATCGCCCGCACCGACGAGCACCACGCCATCCTGTCCGGGGTAGCGCACCACCCGCGTGGTCACCGTCTTATCGTGGTCCAGCTGCAGCAGCGCCGCCGCGGCGGTCAAGATCTTCAGCGACGACGCCGGCCGCGTCGGCTGCCCCGCCCCCTGTTCCCACAACGTCGCCCCCGACGCCGCCGACGACACGATCGCCGTCAACTCCCCCAGCGCCGGATCGCCCGCGGCACCGTCCATCACCGCCGCGACCTGCGCCGCCAACTCCGACTCGTCGGCGGACGGGGCGGACGAGGGGCCGTCGTCAAGCCCCTGCGCAACCCCCGCAGGCCCCAACGGCGCCGCCACCCCCGGGACCTGCGGCGCATCGGCCACCGTCACCCGATTCGCATTGACCGCCAGCCCCGCCACCACGATCACGCACACCACGACGGCGAACGCGGCGACGGACAACATCCACCCGACGGTGCGGCTCACGGGGCTCCTCCCAAGGCACGGGCAACGGCAACGACTAAGATGGAACCACTGTAGGCGCCGGCGCCGGCGCACCGCACGACACCACACCAGAGGAGCCATCCACATGACCATCGAGGTCACCATCGAGATCCCGAAGGGCCAGCGCAACAAGTACGAGGTCGACCACGAGACCGGCAAGGTCTACCTCGACCGCTACCTGTTCACCCCGATGTCCTACCCGGCCGACTACGGCTACATCGAGGACACCCTCGGCGAAGACGGCGACCCGCTGGACGCGCTGGTCGTGCTGCCCGAGCCGGTGTTCCCGGGCGTGATCGTGAAGGCCCGCCCGGTCGGCGTGTTCAAGATGACCGACGAGGCCGGCGGCGACGACAAGCTGCTTTGCGTCCTCGACGACCCGCGTTTCGAGGACTTCCAGGACGTCGGCGACATCTCCCAGTTCACCCTCGACGAGATCGAGCACTTCTTCGTGCACTACAAGGACCTCGAGCCCGGCAAGGAGGTCAAGGGGTCCGGTTGGGGCGACAAGGCCGAGGCCGAGCGCATCCTCGCCGAGGCCATCGAGCGCCACAAGCACTAGTTCCGGCGGATTCGGGGCGAGGTTCCGGGGCGGGGTTCCGGGGCGGGGTTCCGGCGTTGCCCGCCCGGACCTGGCCCGCTGGTTTCCGGCGCCGGCCGTCCCCGATCCCCCTTCGACCCGCCGCATGCCCAGCGCGTGCGGCGGTTTTTCGCATGTCCGGGGTTCGCAGGCCCGGGTTCTCGCAGGTCCGGCTCCCCGCCTTGCTTCACGACGGCCACTCCCCACCCCCTCCGCCGCGCCCGTCCCCGTTGCCACGCCTCACCACTTCGCCGCCCACCAGATCACGATCGGGAGCCCACATCGCGATCTCGTCAGATCTGCAGCCCCGCCGACGCCCACGAGTGTGCGGTACGGGCCCCTCAGCGCACACTCGTCAAATGTGCAGCCCCGCCAGCGCCCAGGAATGTGCGGTACAAGCCCCTCAGCGCACACTCGTCAGACGTGCAGCCCTGGAGGAGCTCTCCCCTCTCGGATTTCGGCCCGCCGCCACCGCCGACCTCCCCGTTTCGTGTCAAGGAGATACCAACGGCGCGTCGATAACCACATTTCCCCAGGTCGCGTTATTCGCTGGCACCCATAGGGCACGAAACGTCACCGACGACGAGCTGAGCGCCCCGTCGGCGCGCCCGCCGACGCCGACGAGTGTGCGGTACAGGCCCCACAGCGCACACTCGTCAGATGTGCAGCCCCACCAGCGCCCACGAGTGTGCGGTACAGGCCCCACAGCGCACACTCGTCAGATCTGCAGCCCCGGCGGTCGGCGGGCGGTGGTCAGTCTCCGATGCGGTCGCCGGAATCGCCGTCGAAGAGGTGGACGCGGCGGGCATCCGGCACCACCCGGAGGCCATCGCCGGCGGAGATGCCATGGCCACGCTCACGGCGCACCGCGATCTTCGCGCCGGCCGGACCCACGCCGTGGATGATCGACTCGGCGCCGAGCTCCTCGACCTGGGTCACATCGATCTCGATGAAGGAATCGGACTCGCTCTGCACCGACGATCCCGCGCCAGTCCCACGATCGGCGGTAGTGCCGGTGGCCGCAGATGTGGCGGTGGCCGCGGTTGCACCGGCTGTACCGGCGCCCGCGGCGGAGGCGGCGCCCGCGGCGGAGGTGGCGGAGAAGTCCGCCCCGACCGCCACGTCCTCCGGGCGGAACCCGACGGTGACGCGGCGCCCCTCGGTCTGCCGCGCGCCCAAGGGCACCACCGCCCCACCGTCGAGCACGACTACGTCCCCGCGAACGACGCCGGGCAGCAGATTCATCGACGGCGACCCGATGAACCCGGCGACGAAGGCATTGGCCGGCCGGTCGTAGAGGACCGCCGGGGTATCGGCCTGCTGCAGCACGCCCTCGCGAAGTACGGCAACGCGATCGCCCATGGTCATGGCCTCGACCTGATCGTGGGTCACGTACACGGTGGTCGTGCCCAGGCGGCGCTGCAGCGCGGAAATCTCGCCGCGCGTCTCCACCCGCAGTTTCGCGTCGAGGTTGGACAGCGGCTCATCCATGCAGAACACCGCGGGCTCGCGCACGATCGCCCGCCCCATGGCCACGCGCTGGCGCTGCCCGCCGGACAACGCCGCCGGCTTGCGGTGCAGGAAAGACTCGAGCTGCAGGATCCGGGCGGCCTCGCCGACGCGGGCATCGATGTCCGCCTTGGGCACCTTCTGGTTGCGCAGCGCGAAGCCCATGTTCTGGGCGACCGTCATGTTCGGGTACAGCGCGTAGTTCTGGAACACCATGGCGACGTCCCGGTCCTGCGGCCGCACGCCCGTCGCGTCCAGACCGCCGATGTGGATGCTGCCGCGGTCGACCGGCTCGAGGCCCGCGAGCATCCGCAGCGACGTCGACTTCCCGCAGCCCGACGGGCCGACGAGGACCAGGAACTCGCCGTCGGCGATGTCCAGGTCCAGGGAGTCGACGGCGGGTGCGCCGTCCTTGCCGAAAATGCGCGTGGCCCCGTCGAAGGTGACGCCCGCCATGAATGCTCCTCGCAAAAGATTGGGCCGGCCGGGAATCCGGCCGGGTGAAACCGGACCCGAGCTACAGCTTCGGCTCGATGTCGCGCTCGTAGATGGTGGTCAGCTCGCCTTCCAACGACGACATGGTCGACTCGATGGCCGCGCCGGACAGCAGGATCGTCTCCAGCGCGTCGCCGATCTTGCGGTCGCCGTTGGGGATGAACACGCGGGCGTTGTCCTGCGGGCGCGTCTTCGGCAGCTGCTCGACGGCGGTGCGGAAGTTCGGGTTCTCGTCCATGAACTTCTTCTGCTCCGGGTCGTCGACGGCGTCCTTGCGCACCGGCATGTAGCCGACGTTGCGGGACCAGTACGCGGTGTTCTCGGTGTTGGTGATGAAGTCGATGAACTTCGCCGCGTTGTTCTGGCGCTCCTCCGAGATCCCCGCGGGGATGGCCAGGCCGGCGCCGCCGGTCGGGCAGCCGCCGTCGCCCTTCGGGTTGGGCAGGAACGCGGTGCCGACCTCGAAGTCGGCGGTCTCGTTGATGCCGGCCAGGTCGCCGGTGGAGGCGACGATGGAGCCGAGCACGCCGGTGCCGAACTCGTTGGCGATGTCGTTGGACACGGTCGCCCACCCGTCGTCGACGGTGGACTTCAGCCACTCGACGGCCTTGATGGTCTCGGGGCTGGTCAGCTTCATGTCCCAGCCGTCGGAGTAGCCGCCGCCGAGGGTCCACAGCGGCCCCTCGAAGGTCCACGACAGGTAGTCGACGGCGTTGCCCCAGCCGTGGGCGCGCTCGCGGCCGGACAGCTTGCCCTGCAGGGTCTTGCCCCACTCGGTCATTTCTTCCCAGGTCTCGGGGCCGCGGTCGGGCAGTCCGGCTTCGCGCCACAGGTCCTTGTTGTAGTAGAACAGCGGCGTCGAACGGGCGAAGGGCATGGCGAAGTGCCCGCCGTTGAGCGCGTAGTCCTCGTAGAGGCTGTCGACGTAGGTCGAGGTGTCCACGCCGGCGCGCCCGGCTACGTCGTCGATGTTGGCGATCTGGCCGTTGAGCGCGAAGTTGAACCACCACACGTCGGACAGCACGACGACGTCGGGCAGGTCGGTGCCGGACAGGGCGGCGTTGAACTTCTGGCCGAGCTCCTCGTAGTTCTTGCCGCCGTCGACGAGGCGGACCTTGAGGTCGGGGTTCTCCTTCTCGAACCGCGAGATCAGCTCTTCTTCGACCGCTTTCGAGCTGGCGGGGTGGTTGGACCACCAGACGATGGTGTTGGCGTCGCCTTCCGCTCCTCCGCCATCGCCGTTGCCGCCGCCGGTGCCGGCGCAGGCGGTGAGGGCGGCGCCGGCGCCGGTGAGGCCCAGCAGCGCGAGGAAGGTGCGTCGGTTGACGCCGGTGGGCAGGCGGTGCGAGTTGTCGTTCATGGGGTTCCTTTCGGGTTCGACGCCCGGGAGGGGGTCGTCGTCAAGCAATGCGGGGGTGGCGCTGCCGGGCTTTGCGACGGCCCCACGGGCGGCGCGGGACCCGGTGCCAGGTGCGCGGAGACGGCGCTCATCCCTTCACCGCACCCGAGGTCAGGCCCTTGATCATGTATTTCTGCAGGGCCAGGAACAGCAGGAGAACGGGGATCATGGTCATGATCGTCGCGGCCATGACCGGCCCCCAGTTGGAGACGCCGTCGTTGTTCTGCAGCATGGTCAGGCCCACCGGCAGCGTCGCCGAGGCTTCCGTTTCGGCCATGAGGAACGGCCAGAGGTACTGGTTCCACTCGTTGACGATGGTGATCATGGAAAACGCCACCAGCGTCGGCAGCGAGATGGGCAGCAGCACCTGGAACAGCAGGCGGAACGGGCCGGCGCCGTCCATGCGGGCGGCCTCGACGATCTCGTGCGGGATGGACATGAAGTGGTTGCGCATGAGGAACGTGCCGAAGGCGATGCCCGCCAGCGGGATGATGATGCCCTGGTACGTGTCGCGCCACCCCAGCTGGCTGACCAGCGCGTAGTTGGAGATCACCGTGACCTCGCTGGGCACCATCAGCGCCGAGATGACCACGATGAACACCACGTTGCGGCCGGGGAACCGCAGGATCGACAGCGCGTAGGCGGAGATGACGCCCAGCACGATCTTGATGGTGCACAGGATCACCGTGATGATCACCGAGTTGCGGAAGTACGCGGCGAACGGCACGCGCTCGGTGGCGTCGCCGTAGTTGTCCGGGTGCCACTGCTCCGGGATCCACCGCACGGGGATGGAGTAGATGTCGCCGTGCTGCTTGAGGCTGGTCAGGACGATCCAGATCAGGGGCAGCCCGATGAAGGCCACGGCCAGCGCCATGCCCAGGTAGCCGACGATGCGCCAGCCGATGCCGCGTTCGGTGCCGATCATGCCCGCACGTTCTCCTTGTCCATGTAGCGCACCTGGATCAGCGTGACCACCAGGAGAATGAGGAAGAGGATCGTGGCGATGGTCGCGCCGTAGCCCGCGCGGAAGTTGAGGAAGGTCTCGCTGTACACCTGGAAGACCAGGGTGGTGGTGCCGTCGCCCTGCGGGCCGCCGCGGGTCATGGTGTTGATGATGTCGAACACCTGCACCGAGTTCAGCGTCACCGTGATGGACAGGAAGAACGTGGTCGGCCGCAGCTGCGGCAGCGTCACGCGCCGGAACCGCGTCCATGCGCCGGCGCCGTCGATGGCGGCGGCCTCCGACAGGTCGCGGCTGAGGCCCTGCAGCGCGGCGAGGTAGATGACAAAGGTGTAGCCGAGGTTCTTCCACACGAACGTGAACGTCACCATGAACAGGGCCCACTTCGGGTCCTGGTAGAAGTTCGGGCTGGCGACGCCGATGCGGCCGAGCAGGTCCTGGACCAGGCCGAAGGTCGGGTCGAAGACGAACTGGAAGGCCACGCCGATGGCCGCGCCGGAGATGACGAACGGCGCGAAGACCATGGACCGCACGGCGTTGCGGCCGCGCAGCTTCTGGTCGAGCAGCATGGCCAGGATCAGCCCGAGGACCATCGACCCGGCGACGGCGAAAAAGGTGAAGAACACCGTGTTGAACAGGATCTTCGGCGTATCCGACCGCGTCGCCCATTCGACGTAGTTGTCGATGCCGATGAAGCGCGACGTCGGCGACGAGATGTTCCAGTCGAAGAACGACAGCCGGATGTTGTCCAGCAGGGGGCGGTAGGTGAACACCGCCAGCAGGATCAGGTTGGGGGCCAGCAGCGCCGCCGCCAGCAGCCATTCCCTCCTGCGCGCGGTGCGGGCCCGTGCCCGCAGGCGCCCTTCGTCGATCCCTGTTCTTTCCACGACTGCTTAGCCTGTCGCGCCCGGGTGGAATCGCGGCAACGGGTGAATGAACACTTGGCAACGGATAGGCAACCGTTGGGCGACGGATAGGCGGCCGCACAGTCGCCACGTGCGCACCGGCCCCGTGACGCCCGCCCGCCCCTTCCCTACAATCGGCGCCATGGAATTCATCCCGGTTAGCGAAGTTCCCGACGACGCGCAGATCATCGACGTCCGCTCGAAGATGGAGTGGGACGAGGGCCATGCGGTGGGCGCCGCGCACATGCCCATGGAGGAGGTGCCGTCGCGCTACGGCGAGTTCGATTTCGATCGCGACATCTATCTCATCTGCAAGTCGGGCGGCCGCTCGGCGCAGGTGTGCCAGTGGTTGGAGATGAACGGCATCGACGCCATCAACATCTCCGGCGGCATGATCGATTGGGAGCATGCCGGCCGCCCGATGGAGAAGGGCTGATCCGGCCGGGTAGCCCGCAGCTGTCCGTTCCTGCTGCTTTACGACGGCCCGTCGCAAAGCAACCGCCCCCACCGACTATTTCGGTGGGGGCGTCCCCATTATCGCCGTAAATCCGGTCGGCCCTATGATGGGTGCATGCCAACGAAAAATGATTCCCGGGACCGCCGCCCGGCCCCGACGATGCCGGAGGCGGTGACGTCGACGGCCGCGTGGGCGATCCAGCGCCTGGATGCGCAGCTCAGGGCCGCGATCGACGGCGTGCTCGCCGAGCGCGCCGACGACCTCGCGCTGACCGTGCGCGGCTACTGGCTGCTCGAGGCGATCGGCGCGGAGCCGGCGCATTCGCAGCGCGAATTGTGCGATCTGCTGGGCATCGACCGGTCCGACATGGTGCGCCTGGTCGACGTCCTCGAGGAGGCCGGCCTGGTCGAGCGCGTCCGCGACACCGCCGACCGCCGCCGCCAGCTCATCGGCCCCACCCGCTCCGGCGCGGCGCTGCGCGACTCCATCCGCGGCGGCATCGCCGAGGCGGAGGCCCGCGTCTTCGCCGGCGCCCCCGCCCCCATGCGCGAGGCGCTCGCCGCTGCGCTGGAGGGCAAGGCGGGAGAGACTGAGCCGGAAACTGAAGCTGGAACCGAGGCTGAAACCGAGCCCAAGACAGAGGCCCCGGCCCCGAAGAAGCCGAAGAAGAAGCGCAAGAACAAGAAGAAGGGCGGCAAGCGGCAGTGAGCGACATGACCGGTCCGGTTGACCCCATCCCCATTTCCGCGCGGTACCTGCGCGGGGACCTGGCGGCGCCCGAGCGCACGCTCATGGACATCCTGCGGGCGACGGCCGCCGAGCACCCCGAGGCGGCGGCGCTCGACGACGGCGACGTGGTGATGACCTACTCCGATCTCCTCTCCGAGATCGACGAGACAGCCGCGTGGCTCGGCGCCAACGGCATCGGCGCCGGCGATCGCGTCGGCGTGCGCATGCCCTCGGGCAACCGCGAGCTGTACGTGGCCATCCTGTCCATCCTCGCCGCCGGCGCGGCCTACGTGCCCGTCGACGCCGACGACCCCGACGAGCGCGCCGAGATGGTCTTCGGCGAGGCCGGCATCGCCGGCTGGTTCGGCGCCGATGGCCTGCACCTGACGCCGGGCCACGTCGCCGCGGAGCCCGCGCGGGAGCCGGGGCCGGACGACGACGCGTGGATCATCTTCACCTCGGGGTCGACGGGCAAGCCGAAGGGCGTGGCGGTCACCCACCGCAACGCCGCGGCGTTCGTCGACGCCGAATCGCGCCTGTTCCTCGTCGACCACCCCGACGGCCCGCTGGGCCCGGAGGACCGCGTCCTCGCCGGCCTGTCCGTCGCCTTCGACGCCTCGTGCGAGGAGATGTGGATCGCGTGGGCGCACGGCTCCTGCCTGGTCCCCGCGCCGCGGTCACTGGTGCGCTCGGGCATGGACCTGGGCCCGTGGCTGATCTCGCGGTCGATCACGGCGGTGTCCACCGTCCCGACGCTGGCCGGCCTGTGGCCCGCCGAAGCGCTGGATTCGGTGCGGCTGCTCATCGTCGGCGGCGAGGCCTGCCCGGCGGAGCTGGTCGAGCGCCTGTCCACGCCGGAGCGCGAGGTCTGGAACACCTACGGCCCCACCGAGGCCACCGTCGTCGCCTGCGCCGCCAAGCTGGAGCCGGGCGAGCCGGTGACCATCGGCATTTCCCTCGACGGCTGGGATCTGGTCGTCGTGGACAAGGACGAGAAGCCCGTCGCGGCCGGCGAGGTCGGCGAGCTGGTCATCGGCGGCGTCGGCCTGGCCCGCTACCTCGACCCCGAGAAGGACGCGGAGAAGTACGCCCCCATGCCGACCATCGGCTGGGACCGCGCCTACCGCACGGGCGATCACGTCCGACTGGAGCCGGAGGGCCTGCATTTCGTGGGCCGCGTCGATGACCAGGTGAAGATCGGCGGCCGCCGCATCGAGCTCGGCGAGGTGGAGGCCCATCTCGCCGCGCTGCCGGGCGTGACGCAGGCCAGCGTGCAGGTCCGCCAGGCCGCGGGGCAGGACATCCTGGTCGGCTACGTCGGCGCCGGCGGCGATGCGGCCAACGTCGACGCGGAGGCCTCGATGCAGCGCCTGCGCGCCGAGATGCCCGCAGCGATGGTCCCGCGCCTGCACGTCATGGACGAGTTGCCGGTGCGCACCTCGGGCAAGGTTGACAAGGCCGGGCTGCCCTGGCCGCTGCCGACCGACGCCTCCGGAGCCGCCGACGATTCCGCCCTCGAGGGCCTGGACCCCATCGAGGCGTGGCTGTCGGGCATTTGGGCCGAGGTCCTCGCCGTGCCCGCCCCGGGTGCGGCGGCGGATTTCTTCGCGCTCGGCGGCACGTCGCTGGCCGCGGCGACGGTCGTCGCCCGCATGCGCGAGCGTGCCCCGCAGGTCGCGGTCCGCGATCTCTACGATCATCCGCGCCTGGGCCGGCTCGCCGAGGAGCTCGGTTCGCGCGGTCTCTCGCTTGACGACGACTCCGCGACCGGCACGGCGGACCGTGAGCCGAAGCGCGTCGTCAAGCCGGTCCCCCGGGCCACGCGCCACGCGCAATCCCTGGCGATGGTGCCGTTGCAGACCATCCGCGCCGCGAAGTGGATGACGTGGCTGGCGGTGCTCAACGCGATCGCCCACGGGCTGGGTTCGCAGTTCGCGCTGCCGGTGCCGTGGTGGCTGGCGGTGGTGCTGGCGGTGCTGTTCATCACGCCGCTGGGCACGCTGCCGCTGACGGCGCTGGCCACCCGCGCGCTCATGCGCGGCGTGGAGCCCGGCGACCACCCGCGCGGCGGCACGGTGCACATGAAGCTGTGGGCCGCCGAGCGCCTGGCGGATGCGTCGGGCGCCCGCGGCGTCGGCGGGGCCCCGTGGATGCTGTGGTACTCCCGGGCGCTGGGGGCGAAGGTGGGCAAGGGCGTGTCCCTGCACACCCTTCCGCCGGTCACCGGCTTCGTGGAGCTCGGCGACTACTGCTCCGTCGAGCCGGAGACCGACATTTCCGGGTACTGGGTCGACGGCGACGTGGTGCACGTCGGCCGCATCCGCATCGGCGCCGAGGCCCGCGTCGGCGCGCGGTGCACGCTCATGCCGGGCACCGTCGTCGGCGAGGCCGCCCACGTCGAGGCCGGCTCGTGCGTGACGGGCGTGAAGAAGGTCAAGGCCGGCGCCCGCTGGTCGGGCTCGCCCGCGCGCAAGGTCGGCCGCCCCAAGCGCCGCTTCCCCGTCGAGGCCCCGCCGCGGCGCGGGTACTGGCTGCCGATCTACGGCGCCTCCGCGCTGGTGCTGGCGATGGTGCCGGTGGCGGCGCTGGCCACGGCCGCCGCGGTCATCGGGTCCGGTGCCGCGCCGGCGACGACGTGGGCCGGTGCCATCGGCCTGGCCTTCGCGTGGACGGCGCCCGCGGCGGTTGCGGCGGTGGCGGTCTACGCGCTGCTGACGCTGATCCTGGTGCGGCTGCTGTCCATCGGGCTTACCGCCGGCGTCCACCCCGTCCGCTCCCGCGTGGGCTGGCAGGCGTGGGCCACCGAACGGCTCATGGACGCCGCGCGCACCGACCTGTTCCCCCTCTACGCCTCGCAGCTGACCCCGTGGTGGCTGCGGGCGCTGGGCGCGAAGGTCGGGCGCGACGCGGAGATCTCCACCGCCGTGGTGCTGCCGAAGTTCACCGACATCCGCGAGGGCTCCTTCCTCGCCGACGACACGATGGTCGGCGGCTACGAGCTCGGCAGCGGATGGCTGCTGCTCGAGGAGACCCGCATCGGCCGCCGGTCGTTCCTGGGCAATTCCGGCATCGCCGGACCCGGCCGCAAGCTGGGCAAGAACTCCCTGGTCGCCGTCCTGTCGTCGACCCCGAAGAAGGCCAAGGCGGGGTCCAACTGGTGGGGATCCCCGCCGGAGCGCCTGCGCCGCGTTGCCGTCGAGGTCGATGGCGGCGAGGACCGCACCTACCGGCCGGGCGCCGGGGTGAAGGCCGCGCGAGGGGCCGTCGAAACGCTGCGTTTGCTCGCCCCGATCACCTCCCTGGCCCTGGCGCTGCTGGTGCTGCTGGCGATGCAGGGCGCGGCGCTGGGCATCATCGCGCTCGCCGACGGCATGGTCGGCGTCGACGGACGGGACCTGCTCGCCGTCGTGGTCGGCCTGGCCGCGGCGTGGTTCGTCGGGTCGCCGGTGCTGCTCATCGTGGGCATGCTGGCGATGCTCATCACCGTGGCCATGAAGTGGATCTGCGTGGGCACGCACAAGAAGGGCGAGCACGCCCTGTGGAGCCGCTTCGTGTGGCTCGACGAGCTGCAGGACACCTTCGTCGAAACCGTCGCCGCGCCCTGGTACCTGATCCCGGGCAACAGCACCGGCGGCCTGAACCGCGCGCTGCGCTGGCTCGGCGCCGACGTCGGCCACGGCGCGTGGCTCGAGTCCTACTGGCTGCCCGAGACCGACCTGATCCGCATCGGCGAAGGCGCCACCGTCGGCCGCGGCTGCGTGGTGCAGACGCACCTGTTCCAGGACCGCGTCATGAGCCTCGACACCGTCGAGCTCGCCCCGGGCGCCACCCTCGGCCCGCATTCCGTGGCGCTGCCGGCCTCCCGCCTCGGCGAGTCGACGACGATCGGCCCCGCGTCGCTGGTCATGCGCGGCGACGTCGTCCCCGCCGGCACCCGCTGGCAGGGCAATCCCATCGAGCCGATGAAGGACGCGAAGGGGTCAAAGGGGTAGCAGGGCCCCAGACGCCGCAGTGCTAGGAGCCCAGCACCGCCCCGGCGAGCACCCGGGCGCCGATGGGCAGCGCCGCTTCGTCGAGGTCGAAGTCCGGCCGGTGCAGGTCGGCGGTTCCCCCGCCGGCCGCACCGGGGCCGGAGACCCCCAGCCGCGCCATCGCCCCGGGGACGGTGCGCTGGTACCAGGCGAAATCCTCGCCGCCCGACGACTGGTGGGTGGGCACCACGTCCGCGATCCCCTCGGCGGCCGCGACCAGCGCGGCGGTGCACTCGGCGTCATTGACCACCGGCGGCACCCCCTGCACGTAGTCCAGGTCCCACTCCACCCGCCACGGTGCGAGGATCCCGGCGAGGGACTCGCGCACCAGGTCTTCTGCCATCGCCCACACCTCGACGTCGGCGCTGCGCAGCGTGCCGCGGGCGCTGCCCGACGCGGGGATCGAGTTGGGGGCCTCCCCCGCTTCGATGCGCCCCCACGTCAGGACCGTCGCCGACTTCGGGTCGAGGCGGCGGTCGAGGACGGCGGGCAGCGTCGTCAGCACCTGTCCCAGCGCGAAGCCGAGGTCGGCGGTGCGGTGCGGGCGGGCGGTGTGCCCGCCGGCGCCGCGCAGGTTCACGGTCACCATCGCGTTGGACGAGGTGATCGGCCCGTCGACGACCCCCAATTCGCCGACGGGGAGGGTCGGGTCGACGTGCAGCGCGAAGATCCGGGCGACGCCGTCGAGCGCGCCGCCCCCGATCGCGTCGAGGGCGCCGCCGGGCACGGTTTCCTCGGCGGCCTGGAAAACCAGCCTCGCCGGCGGGCAGCGCCCCTCCCGATCGGCGGCGGCGAGGAGCTCGGCGGCGCCCATGAGCATGGCGGTGTGGGCGTCGTGGCCGCACGCGTGCATGACCCCGGGGTTGGCCGAGGCGAAGTCCAGGCCCGTCTGCTCGTCGAGCGCCAGGGCGTCGAGGTCCGCGCGCAGCGCGATGCGCCCGCCGCCGGTCGCGTCCGCCCCGACGTCGCAGATGACGCCGGTGCCGGGCAACCTGCGCGGGGCCAGGCCGAGGGATTCCAGATGCTTGACGACGACCCCCGTCGTCCGCTCTTCCCCGTACGACAACTCGGGGTGGGCGTGGATGTCGCGGCGCCACGCGCGCAGGCGTGCCCCGAACCCGTCATCGGTCATGCGTCTTCTCCATTCCGGTGGTGCGGCGAGCCCGTTCCGGCGTGCCGACGTCGACGATGCAGCCCAGTCCTCGCGCGGCCAGGTCCGGGCAGCGGCCGGCCATGACGTCGCCGAACCACAGCGACATGCCGAGGATCATCCGGCCGATGTTGTGGGACCGCAGGATCTCGTGGCCCTCGTCGGGGAACTCCATCATCTCGGCGCACCCTCCCGCCGCGCGGACGGCGCGGATCATCCGCCGAGATTCGGCGGGCACGACGTTGCCGTCGCGGGCGCCGTGGATGGCCAGCAGCGGCGACGCCACCCGGTCTGCCAGGCGCAGCGGCGACCACCTGGCCAGGACTTCGGCATCGTCGACGGGGTGGCCGTACTTGGAGTACGCGGCCGTGGCGATCCACGGTTCCGTTTCCACGTAGAAGGCGCGCAGATCGCTCATGCCACAAACGGCCACGCCCGCCGCGAAGACCCCGGGATGCATGGCCATGAGGCAGTTGGTCAGGTACCCGCCGTACGAACGGCCGGCGCAGAAGAGGGTGGCCCGCGCCGCGGCCCCGGTGGTGACGAGGTCCTCGGCGACGTCGAGGGCATCCTCGATCGACGCGCCGCGCAGCTCGACGTCGTCGGCGCGGGCGAAGGCCCGGCCGTACCCGGTCGAACCGCGGACATTGGGCAGCACCAGGCGGAATCCGGCCCGCCGCAGGCCCTCGACCATGGGGTCGTGCACGGGGCGGGACTGCCATTCCGGCCCGCCGTGGAACCACATGATCGTCGGGGGAGGCTCAGACATTCCACCGCCCGGCGCGCCGGATGCGGGCAGCGGATCGTAGATCAGCGACTCGACGTGGAGTCCGTCCCTCGCCTCCGTCCAATGGCGGCGCGGGGCCAGCGATGCGTCGACGGCCCCTGCGACGCGCTCCCGGTCCAGGTGGACGGTCTCGCCCGTCTCCCGGTCATGGAGCACCACCGTCGCCGGCAGGCCCGGCCCCTGGATGGTCAGCGCGACGCGACGGCCGGAGTAGTCGAGCGACGGTTCGGTGGCCACGACGGCGCCCACGTCGATGGGCTCTCCCAGGCGCCGGTCGGCGACGTCGTACGGCCGGACCTCGGTGAATCCGGCGCGGTTGAACAGCAGGACCGCGCAGCCGGCGTCCTCGGACAGTTCGAAGTGGTCGAGTTCGGCGCCCGGCAGCGCGGCGACCTCGCGCACCGACCACGTGCCGTCGGGACGCAGATCCGATTCCACCAGCCGGGCGGCATCGGAACCGGCCTCGCTGCGCACCAACATCCGTGCGCCACCGGTGGCGCGGGTCCAGTCGTCCCTGATCAACCGCCCCGGCCAGGAATCGGCGTCGTCGGACCACGGCGCCACGGGCTTCTCCGACAGGCACGTGCCCACCCGCCCGCGCTCGGCGGACATCCTGCGCAGCAGCAGCCCACGGCGGCCGCGTTGCCCGGCGCGGATGAGCACCCGGTCATCGAGGGCGTCCATCAGCTCGTGCTCGGGCAGCCCGTCCACGACGACGTGGCGGCCGGTGCGGGGGTCGACGATGCGGGATTCGTCGCTGCCGCCGGGCACGCGGGCGGTGAGCAACAGGTAGCCGCCCGCGAATCCGACCAGCCGCACGGTCGTGTCCGCCGGCCCCGACATGCGGCGCGCGGACGAGTCGGCCGGGTCGCTGGTGACCAGCCACACCTCGGTGCGGGTGCCATGGCCGGGGGCGACTTCCAGCGCCAGCACGCTGCCGTGCTCGCTGTAGCGGATCTTGTGCACCGGCCCGTCGACCGGCAACCGCACCCGTCGGACGTCGCCGGCGCGCCAGTCGGTGAGGAAACGCTGCACGGCGTACGGCCCGCCGCCTTCATCGACGAGGTACGCGACCGACGACCCGTCGGGGGCGACGGTGGCGCCATGGGTGGTGCGGAAATCCCGCCCGTGCGTCAATCCCGCAGAACCCACGTGTCCTTTGCACCTCCGCCTCTCGAAGAATTCACGATCATGCTTCCCTCTGGCGCGACCCTGGTCAACGGGCTGGGGGCGGTGCGGGCGACCACGGCCCCGTTCTCCTCGCGGGCGTGGACGAATACCCGCAGGTCGACGTGCCGGGGGCCGAAGCCCGCGCCGTCGAAGGTGGGGTGGGTGGACAATCCGACGACCGGCTGGCCGATGTAGCGCTCGGGGTGGTTGTTCAGGTCCTCCGCGCGCGCCGCGAGCTCCGCCTCCGTGCACTCCGGCCCGATGGTCACTCCGGCGCCGCCGAATCCGTCGATCGGCTTGACCACCAGGTCCCCGATGTTCGCCAGCACGTGGTCGCGCTGCTCGCGATCCGCGCACAGGTACGTGGGCACCTGGGCGATGAGCGGTTCCTCCGACAGGTAGTAGCGGATGAGGTCCGGCACCTTCGAGTACACGGCCTTGTCATCGGCCACGCCGTTGCCCATCGCGTTGGCGATGGTCAGGGCGCCGAGGGCCTGGGCCGTCGTCAAGCCAGGTCCGAGCGGGGAACCGTCCGCCCCCTTGGACGACATGAGCATGTCCTCGTCGATGCGGGCGTAGAGGACGTCGATGCGCTTGGGCGAGCCATCCGAGATGCGGTAGAGGACGTCGTTGTCCACGACCAGCTCCTCCGGCGTGACCAGGGCCATGCCCACGAGCCGGGCCAGCTCGGAGTGCTCGTGCCACGCGGAATCCTGCCGGCCGGTGGTCACCAGCGCCAGCTCGACGTCGTCGGGGTCGACCGGGGCCCACGCGCCCGGGTGGATCGACGACGGCGCCGCGGCGACGAGGGTGTCGCGGAACATGGCGCCGACGTCGCCCGGGTCGAGCAGCGTCCCCGGCGCCGCGATCTCCGGCAGGAACGTCGAGGTCAGCCTGCGCGCGGCCATGGCGAAGGCCGTGCCGGACGGCACCCGGCAATTGTCCTCGAGCACCATCCAGCCGTCCTCGCCCGACTTGACGACGTCCGATCCGATGACGTTCGCCCGCACCCTGTGGCGCGCCGCCCGGCCATACCGGCGGTAGCCCGTGGCGCGGTCGACCATCTCCGGCGGGACGATGCCGTCGCGCAGGCACAGCTGGCGGGTGTACAGGTCGTCGAGGAAGAGGTTGAGCGCGACGGAGCGCTGCTCCAGGCCGCGCGAGAGCATCGACCAGTCGTCCGGCCCGATCAGGCGGGGCACCACGTCGACCGGGAACGGCCGGGGCGCGGATTCGCCGGTGACGCGGAAGGTCACGCCCTCGATCTCCTCCTGGCGCTCCATCTTCGCTTGGCGACGACGCAGCTCCGCCGGCCCCAGCGTCGTGATCGACTCGAGGACGTCCTCCATCCCCGATCGCGGCGCGCCATCGGCGTCGACGGCCTCGTCGTGGGCGAATGCCCCGTCGGCAAGCGACACCAGCTGGTAGTCGCGCGGGCCGCCGTCGTCCGACCACGCCTCCCCGATGGAACTCTCCCGCTCACCGGAGGTGATGGCGATGAGCTCGTCGACGACGTCGACCAGCCGCGCCCGCCTGTTGAGCACCCGCCGCTGCCGCGACGCCGACGAACCGTGGTGGAGCACCCGGCCCGTCAATTCCCGGACGGCCTCCAGATCGCCGGCCCGCTTCAGCTGCGGGGCGACCTCCTCGACCAGATCCCGGACGACGTCATGCGCCGGCCGCGAGGTGAAGTCGCGCAGATCCGCCAGCTCGCCCTCCATGCCGAACCGCGCCGCGCGCCACCGCGCCGCGACGATGAGCGAATCGGGGATGTCTGGGGCCTCGACGCCGGCGGCGATGTCCTCCTGCGCCCGCATGACCAGCGCGCGGTACAGCCCGGCGATGAGCTCGACGACGTCGAGCGACGGGCAGGAGTCGCACACCCGCAGCTCCAGCGTGTCCACGCGGGCCGAGGGGCGGACGTCGAAGTACGCCATGCCCGGGTCGGAGATGCAGCCCGACGAGATCATCTGGTCCAGCAGCCGGTCGTATTCCTCGGCGGAGTTCGCCGGCGGCCGCGGTCCCGTGGCGGGCCAGCGGCTCCACACCAGGGTGCGCGACGACGCGTACCCCGTGTCCGACCCGTCGGCGGCGAACGGCGACGACGCCGACAATGCCAGCAGGATGGGCAGGTGCGGCGCGATGCGGTGCGCCACCTGGATCGCCTGGTCGCGGTCGGGCATGTCCACGTGGAACTGCACGCCGCAGATCAGCTGCTCGCGCGCCAGCACCGCGTAGTCGGCTGCCATGGTCCGGTAACGGGGATTGTCGGTCACCCACAGGTTCGCCGGCGAGGCCAGCGGCACGGTGCCCGCCGCGACGACGCCCAGGCCGATCTCCCTGGCATGGTCGGCGACGAGGCGCCGCTGCCGGCTCAGCTCGTCCCGCAGGTCCCCGAGGTCGGCGGTGACTCCGCTGTTGAGCTCGACGACGCAGCTCTGCAGCTCTTCGACGAACGCCGAGCCCGGCAGCCGTTGGAGCAGGTCCGGAGCGCGGGAAGCCAGGCTGCGGGTGGCGAGGTCGACGAGATGGAATTCTTCTTCGACCCCCAGTTTTGGCACACTAAGGGTTTTCATGCCCTAATCGTACGGGCAGTGAATGACGGTCACGTTTCGGGGGCGTAAAAAGCCGATACCCCCGCACCCTATGGTGCGGGGGCCGGGGGCGTCGCAAAGCGAAAAGCCGGATCCGGAACGGACCGTGGCCTGAAGCGCGAAACTAGTCGCCGATCTGATCGCGCCCGCGGAGGACGATCTTCGGGTCCGGATCGCCGACGAGCTCATGATCCTTGTTCGTGTACTCGAACTTCGACAGCACGTAGCGGATCGCGTTGATGCGGGCGCGCTTCTTGTCGTTCGACTTGATGGTGATCCACGGCGACTCGTCGGTGTCCGTGTAGCGGAACTGCTCTTCCTTCGCGCGGGTGTAATCGTCCCAGCGGTCCAGCGAGGCGAGGTCCATCGGCGACAGCTTCCACTGGCGCACCGGATCCACCTGGCGGATGGCGAAGCGCGTGCGCTGCTCCTTCTGCGTCACCGAGAACCACAGCTTGGTCACCGAAATGCCCGAGCCCAGCAGCATGTTCTCCAGCATCGGCACCTCGCGCAGGAACTCCGCATGCTGCGACTCCGTGCAGAAGCCCATCACCCGCTCCACGCCCGAGCGGTTGTACCAGGAACGGTCGAAGAACACGATCTCGCCGGCCGACGGGAAATGCTGGATGTAGCGCTGGAAGTACCACGACGTCGACTCGCGCGGCGACGGCTTCTCCAGCGCCACCGTGCGCGCGCCACGGGGATTGAGGTGCTCGTTGAAGCGCTTGATCGTGCCGCCCTTGCCGGCGGCGTCGCGGCCCTCGAAGAGGATGATGTGCTTCTGGCCCGTTTCCTTGGTCCAGTTCTGCCACTTCAGCAGCTCGATCTGGAGGGCGCGCTTGGTCTTCTCGTACTCCTTGCGCGTCATGCGCTCCTCGTACGGGTAGTTCTCGCGCCACGTCTGCACCGGGTCACCGGACGGGGTGACCAGCACCGGATCGTCCTCGTCGGAGTCGTCGACGACGTACCCCTCGGTCGCCGCCAGGTCGACGATGTGGAAGTCCTCTTCGTTCGTGTCAGCCATGCCTCGAGTCTACCTGCGAAGCGCCCCCGATTCGGGGCGGCGGACAGTGGCACCGGCCACCTTTCGCAGATGAAGGCTCGTTTCGGGGGAATCCCGGGCGCGGGCAGGTGCCCCCGGGCCGCGTCCCGGCACCCGTTTCCACTTCCCGAGCCTCCCCGCCCGCTTGTCGCCATTGGGGTCTGCGCATTCCCGACCTTCACCCCTGCTTTACGACGACCACGTGGTGCCACTCCCCCGTTTCACTCCGTCCATGTGGTGATCGGTCCCCGGTTCACTCCGAATTCGTGGCGGCAGCTCCCCGATTCACCCCGTCCATGAGGTGACCACTCCCCGTTTCACCCCGACTTCGTGGCGGCCGGGGGTTGCGTCCTCTAGCGTGGTGTACCGACCACCTCGGTGACCGCCCCACCCACAACAAGGGCGACCACCGTAGGTACCTTTCGAATCAACTCC
>NZ_JBHXCS010000016.1:0-27249 GCF_042725215.1 Corynebacterium sp. NPDC060344
CGGGGCCGTGTTGGCCGAGCAGCACGACGACTGGATCCAGCAGAAGCGCTACATGTCGTTGACTGCGTTGGGCCAGACTGCCGAGGCCATGGCCGCCGGCGTCATAGACGCCGACGGCACCGCGGCCATGGGTGTGGGGGCTCTGGCGTGATCGGGGATTATTGCCCTGCTCGGGCAGGACCCGGATGCCGGTAGATAGTCCGGCTTATTCGAAAGGTACGTACACCACTTCCCTGGACTTGACCCGGCCGGGTGGCGGTCGCGCGGGCCTTAGTGCCATATGGTCAACGCTCCCAAGTAGCAGACTTGACCACCTGGGCTTATGTCACCCCGCTTTCATGAGCGTTGACCATACGACACTAAGCCCGCCAGGCCAGCGTCCACGGCCAGCAAATGCCGGCCACTCGCCCACTTCACGGCGACCATGTGGTGGCCGGGCCGTCGTCAAGCATGAAGTAGTGAGACCATGCCGGCCCAATCCACTACCGCCTTTCCAAAAAAGCCCGGGAAGGCCGGCGGTGGCGAGGGCACGCGGCCGGCACGGACAGATGCTGGGCGGGCGAGGCACGGACGAGGGGCCGAGAAAGGCTGACGCGAAGGCGTTAGTGCCATATGGTCAACGCTCCCAAGTAGCAGACTTGACCACCTGGTCTTATGCCACCCCGTTTTCATGAGCGTTGACCATACGACACTAAGCCCGGGCAGCCGATCGGCATCTCGGCGAGCGCGCGGCCGCAAACCGTGCCACGATGCGCCCATGAACCATTCGGGGGAACGGTTCCGCGGGGGAAACTCGGGCGCGGGACATAAACATGCACGCAACGAACACGCCAGCCACAATCAGACCACCAGCCCACCCGCGCAGACGGCACCCAAGCCACCGCGGATCTGGACGCGCCAGGAGCTGCTCGCACTCGGGCTGACGCGCACGGACTTCGCGGTGCTGCTCGACCGCGGCCGGCTCATCCGCGAGACGCGCGGCTGCTACGTGCTCACGATCCCGGAGATTCGCCTGCGCATGGAGCTTGTGCTGGTCAGGTCGCCGGAAGCCGTCTTCTCGCATCGGATCGCGGCGTACGCGCACGGCCTGAAGAAGACGGAACCGCAGCAGCTCGACGTCATCGTCCCGCGGAGCCGCAAGAGCCCGCGCGGGGCGAAGGGGCATCCGCGCGACCGCGTCCAGCAGACCACGATCGCCGGGCTGCCGTTCACGACGCCGGCGCAAACCCTCGTCGACCTGCTCGACATCTGGACGCCGAGGGCCGTCGCGGAAACCATCGACACCCGCTACCCCACCATGGATTCGCGCATCGGGGTGATTGCCGACGCCCGCGCCCTTCCCGCGCGCCACGCCAACCGCCTGCTCCCGCTGCTGGAGTGGGCGCCGGAGAATCGCCGGTCGAAGGTGGAGGGCCAGCTCGCGCGCGCGATCCAGATGCGCGGGTGGACGGTGCATCTCAACGTGCGGATCGGCCCGTACGTCTGGGACATCTACATCGTGGAGGCAAACCTGGTGGTGGAGTTCGATTCCCTGATGTACCACGCCAACGAGGAGGTGTTCCGCGTCGATCGCGCCCGCCAGAACAATCTGGTGCGCCGGGACGTGAAGGTTCTCCGGTACACGGACTACGACGTCGACAATCGCTTCAACGAGATCATCGCCGAGATCTGCGACGAGGTCGGCCATGCCCTCGGCCATCCGCGCACCGAGTCCCGCTGGGATCGGGGCCATTGCCGCGACATCTATTTCAATCTCGAGGTCGAGAACGATTGGCGGTACCGGTAGCCGGGCAGGTTCCCGACGGCCACTGCCCTGCTTGACGACGACCACGTGGTGGCCGGCCCGTCGCAAAGCCAAGGGCCCCGCATCCACGGGAAACCGTGGGATGCGGGGCCCTCGATCGGGCTGCGGCTCGGTGGGAGCCGGCGCGGGGGCCTAGAAGCCGCCCATGCCGCCCATCTCGTCGCCGCCCGGCATGGCCGGGGCGGCCGGCTCGGGCTTGTCGGCGACGACGGCCTCGGTGGTCAGGAACAGCGCCGCGATGGACGCCGCGTTCTGCAGCGCCGAGCGGGTGACCTTCACCGGGTCGTTGATGCCGGCGGCCATGAGGTCGACGTACTCGCCGGTCGCGGCGTTGAGGCCCTCGCCCTGCGGCAGGCCGGAGACCTTTTCGGACACGACGCCGGCCTCGAGGCCCGCGTTGAGCGCGATCTGCTTCAGCGGGGAAGCCAGGGCGGCGCGGACGATGCGCACGCCGGTGGCCTCGTCGCCGGACAGGGACAGCTCGTCGTCCAGCACGTGGGCGACCTGCAGCAGCGCGGAGCCACCGCCGGCGACGATGCCCTCCTCGACCGCGGCCTTGGCGTTGCGCACGGCATCCTCGATGCGGTGCTTGCGCTCCTTCAGCTCGACCTCGGTGGCGGCGCCGGCCTTGATGACGGCCACGCCGCCGGCCAGCTTCGCCAGACGCTCCTGGAGCTTCTCGCGGTCGTAGTCCGAGTCGGAGTTGTCCAGCTCGGCGCGGATCTGGTTCACGCGGCCCTCGATGGAGGTCTGCGCGCCGGCACCCTCGACGATGGTGGTGTCGTCCTTGGTGACGACCACCTTGCGGGCGCGGCCCAGCAGCGGCAGATCGGCGGTGTCCAGGGACAGGCCGACCTCCTCGGAGATGACCTGGCCATCGGTGAGGATGGCGATGTCCTGCAGCATGGCCTTGCGGCGGTCGCCGAAGCCCGGGGCCTTGACGGCGACGGACTTGAAGGTGCCGCGGATCTTGTTCACGACCAGGGTCGACAGGGCCTCGCCCTCGACGTCCTCGGCGATGATCAGCAGCGGCTTGCCGGACTGCATGACCTTCTCCAGCAGCGGCAGCAGGTCCTTGATGTTGGAGATCTTCGCGGAGACCAGGAGGATGTACGGATCCTCGAGGACGGCCTCCTGGCGCTCCAGGTCGGTGGCCATGTAGCCCGAGATGTAGCCCTTGTCGAAGCGCATGCCCTCGGTCAGCTCGAGGTCCAGGCCGAAGGTGTTGGCCTCCTCGACGGTGATGACGCCTTCCTTGCCGACCTTGTCCATCGCGGTGGCGATGAGCTCGCCGATGGCGGGGTCGCCGGCGGAGATGCCGGCGGTGGCGGCGATCTGGTCCTTGGTCTCGATGTCCTTGGCGGTGGCCAGCAGCTCGGCGGTGACGGCCTCGACGGCCTTCTCGATGCCGCGCTTGATGCCCATCGGGTTCGAGCCGGCCGCGACGTTGCGCAGGCCCTCGGACACGAGCGCCTGGGCGAGCACGGTGGCGGTGGTGGTGCCGTCGCCGGCGACGTCGTCGGTCTTCTTGGCGACCTCCTTCACCAGCTCCGCGCCGATCTTCTCGTAGGGATCCTCGAGCTCGATCTCACGGGCGATGGACACGCCATCGTTGGTGATGAGCGGCGCGCCCCACTTGCGCTCCAGGACGACGTTGCGGCCCTTGGGGCCGAGCGTCACCTTGACGGCGTCGGCCAGCGTGTTCAGGCCCTTTTCGAGGCCGCGGCGGGCCTCCTCGTCGAATGCAATGATCTTGGCCATGAGGCTGCGATCCTCCGTTGATGGTCGACGACACTTGGACGGTGCTGGCCCGGCGCCCGCGACGGCATTCGGCCGCGGTAAGTGTCACCCGCGGCCTCGACCGGCCCAGCTGTTTCATTTCACGTTGTTGGCACTTGCTCAACGCGAGTGCTAACCCCTGTTTCTAGCAGTCGACCCCTGCGAGTGCAAGATATGGCACCTCCCGCGAGATCCGGGGCCGCGCCTATGCTGGCGCCCATGAGCGACACCGAGCTGAACCAGACCGACCAGACCGAGCCGAAGAACACCATCTCCCCCGACCTCGTCACGGCGATCCGCGAGAAGGTCGCCGCCGATGGCGACGCGATCAAGAAGGAATTGACCGATCTCGTCGCGTTTCCCTCGGTCCACGGCGATGCCGACACGGTGGATGCCTGCCGGGGCGCGGCGGAGCTCGTCGCAAAGCAGTTCGCGGACGCCGGCATCGAGCTCGAGTCCCACGCGACGGTCGACGGCTCCATCGCGCTGACCGGCCATGTTCCCGCGCCGGAGGGCCGCCCGACGGTTCTCCTCTATTCCCACTACGACGTCCAGCCGGCCGGCGACGTCGCCGCGTGGACGGCCGATCCGTGGACGCTGACCGAGCGCGATGGCCGCTGGTACGGCCGCGGCACCGCCGATTGCAAGGGCAACGTGGTCATGCACCTTGCGGCCCTGCGGGCGCTGCGGGCTCTGAAGGAGCTTGACGACGACCCGGCGTCGCCCATCGAGCTGCCCGGCATCCGCATCGTGGTGGAGGGCTCCGAGGAGCGCGGTTCGGCGGGCCTGGAGGATCTGACGCGGACGCGGCCGGAGCTGTTCGCCGCCGACGTCATCCTCATCGCCGACGTGGGCAACGTCGCGGTGGGCCGGCCGACGCTGGTGACCACGCTGCGCGGCACCGCCGACGTCGACGTGACGCTGGAGACGCTGGCCGGGCCGGTGCACTCGGGCATGTTCGGCGGTGCTGCGCCGGATGCGCTGGCGGCGATGATGCGGCTGCTCGATTCGCTGCGGGACGAGAACGGCGCCACGAACATCGACGGCCTCGACTGCGGCAAGACGTGGGAGGGCCTGGGCTACGACGCCGATACGTTCCGCTCCGACGCCGGCGTGCTCGATGGCGTCGGCCTGGTCTCCGACGGCACGGGCGCCTCGGTGGCGGACCTGACGTGGGCGCGGCCGGCGCTGATCGTCACCGGCATCGACTGCCCGCCGGCGACCAACGCCGTCAACGCCATCCCGTCGTCGGTGACCGCGCACCTCAATCTCCGCGTGCCGCCGGGCATGGACCCGAAGGAGGCCCAGGACAAGCTGGTCGCCCACCTCGAATCCCATGTGCCGTGGAACGCCCGCGCCACCGTCACGCGCGACGTGCTGGCGTCGTCGTTCGAGGCGGACGTGGAAGGGGACGTCGTCAAGCACGTCGAAGCCTGCCTGGCCGCGTCCTACGGGCGCGAGACCGAGCGCATGGGCGAGGGTGCGTCGATCCCGCTGTGCGCGACGCTTCTCGACGCCGTGCCCGGCGCCGACATCGTGCTGTACGGCGTGGAGGAGCCGCAGTGCCGCATCCACTCGTCCGACGAGTCCGTCGACCCCCGCGAGATCCGCGACATCGCCGTCGCCGAGGCCCTGATCCTGGCGACCATCGGGCGCTGATTCGGGCCCCGTCCCGCGTTACGGGTGGGGCGACGGGTGTGACCTGGGGCACCCAACTTTGTCTATTTTTGTTGCGGGACGCCCCGGCGTTGCTCTACGGTTGCCGACATGCAGAAGAACATTCGACTTACGCGAGTAGCCAAGGCTACGAACCCCGGTGGAGGCATGGACTGACCCCTCCACACGGGGTCTCTGGCCGCTACGCACCCACGCATCCATGGGTCGGTCCACCACCAAATTCTTCTTCTCAAAGACTTTCGAAGGACCGCACAAGAATGTTCACCACCCGCACGCACAAGAACACCTCGACGACGATGACCTATAGCGGGAAGCGTCCCTCCGCGAAGGCGGACGCGACCACCCGCACGTTCACCGAGGACCCCTTCCGCGCCCGCTTCGGCCACCGCCTCCCCCGCGGCCTGCGCCAGGAAGCGCGGGGCATGGACTGGCGCACGTTCATGACCACGTACTCGCCGACCGGCGGTTCGCTGGCGATCCGCGAGTTCACCTCCACCAAGGGCCTGGCGGGCCGCTCGACGTTCCGGGCGACCATCACCACCGGCCGCGGCACCGACGCGGAGCGCACCGACTTCCGCGAGGTCACCGCGATGGGCCCCGTGTCCGCCGTGACCAACCTGATGGCGGACTCCGGCTACCGCGTGGAGATCCTCGAGTTCCACCAGTTCGAGATCTTCGAGGCGACCGCGACGTTCCTCTACGCGACGCACAACAACAGCTCCGTGTGGGCGATGGGCTTCGGCACCACGCCCGAGGCGGCGACCATGACCGCGATGACCTGCGCGGCGAACCGCCTGCACGGGTAAGCACGTACGGTTAGTCACCGAAACCACCCGGGCCCCCACCGGGGTCGACCAGGGGCCCCCATGATCACCCTCGGCGTTCGCCGAGGGTGATCCGTGTTGCGGACATGTACTCGTTTTCAGCATTATTGGTGGGGTGACCGTCCTCCTGTGCCTCCTCATCGCCACTGCGGCGCTGGCACCGTGGACGATTCGCCGGCTGGGCAGGCGCGGTTTCGTGCTCCTCGCCCTTCCTCTCGCGGTTGGTGCCGCGTGGACCGGCTCTCATCTGGTGCGCCATGCGCTGGGCGAATCCGGCACCGCGCACCCGATCCCCGTCGAACGAATCCAGTGGATGCCCGCCGTCCACATGGACATCGTCCTTCGCCTGGGGCCGCTGGAATCGCTGTTCGGCACCCTGGTGCTGGCGGTCGGCGTACTCGTCCTGGTGTACTGCGCCGGCTACTTCCACGACCCGCCACCCGGCCAGCGCCGCCGCCTGGGCTCTTTCGCCGCCCAGATGGTGCTGTTCGCCGCGGCCATGTACGGGTTGGTGACCGCCGACAACATGCTGCTCATGTACGTGTTCTGGGAGATCACGTCCGTGCTGTCGTTCCTGTTGGTCGGCTATTACGCCGAGCGCGCGTCGTCTCGCCGTTCGGCGGGCCAGGCGCTGCTGGTGACCACGATGGGCGGTCTGATCATGCTCGTGGGCATCGTGCTCATGGGCCAGACCACGGGCCACTGGGAGTTCTCGCAGCTCACTGAACCTGGCGCGCTGGCGCTCGAGCAGCTGGAGTCCCCGGCGATCGCCACCGCGGTGGTGCTGCTGGTCATCGGCGCGCTGACCAAGTCGGCCATCGCCCCGTTCCACTTCTGGCTGCCGGGCGCGATGGCGGCGCCGACGCCGGTGTCGGCGTTCCTGCACTCGGCGGCGATGGTCAAGGCGGGCATTTTCCTCGTCGCCACGCTCGCGCCGACGTTCAGCGCGACGCCGACGTGGCATCTGGCCATCATCCCGCTGGGCCTGACCACGATGGTCATGTCGGGCTGGATGGCGCTGCGGCAGAAGGACCTGAAGCTGATCCTGGCCTACGGCACGGTGTCGCAGCTGGGCTTCATCATGACGGTGGCGTCGATCGGCACGCGGGCGGCGATGCTCGCGGCGCTGGCGCTGACGCTGGGCCACGCGATGTTCAAGGCCACGCTGTTCATGATCGTCGGCGCGATCGACCACACGACCGGCACCCGCGACGTGCGGCAGTTGTCGGGCCTGGGCTCGCGCCGCCCGCAGATGTTCATCATCGCGGCCCTGGCCGCGGCGTCGATGGCGGGCGTGCCCCCGTTGTTCGGGTTCGTGGCCAAGGAGACCGCGCTCGACGCGGTGCTCCACGCCGACCCGCTGCGCGGCATGCCCAGCGTGTTCACGGCGATCGGCCTGGTCGTCGGTTCGATTCTCACGGTGGCGTACTCGCTGTACATGATGCATGCGGCCTTCGCCACGAAGCCGTCGACGCATGCGACCGGCGGCGGCGTGTCCAAGGCCGTCGGCGAGATGCAGAAGCCCAGCCCGATGATGCTCGCGCCGGCCTGGTTGCTGGCCGTGGCCGGGCTGGTCACGGGCTTCGCGCCGTCGCTTTACGACGCCGCCATCCGCCCCTACCTCTCCGCGGCCTTCCCCGCGTCGGCCGATGACACGTATCTGGCGCTGTGGCACGGCTTCAACGTGCCGCTGGTGCTGACGGCGGTCATCCTGCTGACCGGCGCGATCATGCACTGGCAGCGGATGCTCGTCCGCGAGCTGCAGTTCGCGCAGCCGGCGCTGGGCGATGCCGATACGGCGTACGACTGGGTGCTGGACATGGCCCGCCGCCTGTCGCTGCGGGTCACCGCGGCGACGCAGCGCGGTTCGCTGCCGTTGACCGAGGCGACGATTTTGGGCGTCTTCATCCTGCTGCCGCTCTCGGCGCTGGTGCTGGGCAGCCGGGACGATCTGCGCATGGAACTGTGGGGCACCGCCCCGCAGGGTGCGGCGGCCCTGCTGATCATCATCGCTGCGCTGGCGGCGACGCGGATGCGCAACCGCCTGTCGGGCGTGATCATGGTCGGCGTCACCGGCTATGGCCTGGCCATCGTCTTCGCGCTCTACGGCGCGCCGGACCTGGCGCTGACGCAGCTGCTGGTGGAGACCATCACCATGGTGGTGTTCGTCCTGGTGCTGCGCACACTGCCGGCCAAGACGTCGAACCAGTCCGCCGGCATGGACCGCGCCCGGGCGTGGCTCGCCGTGGCGGTGGGCACGACGGCGGCGATCATCGGCGCCTTCGCCATCGCCGCGCGCAACGAGGCCCCGGTCTCCGAGGCGATCCCGCAGATCGCGCTCGACGACGGCCACGGCGCCAACGCCGTCAACGTGCTGCTCGTCGACATCCGCGCCTGGGACACCTTCGGCGAGGTCTCGGTGCTGGTCATCGTGGCCGTGGGCATCGCCTCGCTGGTGTTCCGCACGCACACGGTGCACAACCTGCCGCGCGTGACCACGCGCCGCACCCGCCGCGAGCGCAATCCGCGCTGGCTGACCACGTCCGGGTCGAAGGTCGATGCGGGCCGCCGGCCGATCATGGTCGTCGTCGCCACGCGCTTCCTGTTCCCGTCGATGATGGCGCTGTCGCTGTACCTGTTCTTCGCGGGCCACAACGCCCCCGGCGGCGGTTTCGCCGGTGGCCTGGTGGCGTCGCTGGCCGTCACGCTGCGCTATCTGGCCGGCGGGCGCTACGAGCTGGCGGAGACCATCCCGTGGTCGACGGACAAGGTCCTCGGCGCCGGCCTGGCCGCCTCCGCGCTCGCGGTGTTCTGGCCGATGGTCATCGGCTGGCCGCCGCTGTCGAGCCTCGTGGTCGACCTGGAGGTCCCGCTCATCGGCGAGATGCACCTGGTCTCCCCGCTGCTTTTCGACGTCGGCGTCTACCTCATCGTCGTCGGCACCGTCACCTACGTCCTGCGCAGCCTCGGCGGGCGCATCGACGTCGAGACCGATCGCCGCGCCGAGCGCGCCCGCTCGCGCC
This sequence comes from Corynebacterium sp. NPDC060344, assembly GCF_042725215.1. Classification (NCBI taxonomy): domain Bacteria; kingdom Bacillati; phylum Actinomycetota; class Actinomycetes; order Mycobacteriales; family Corynebacteriaceae; genus Corynebacterium; species Corynebacterium sp. NPDC060344. Next base: position 9,108 of record NZ_JBHXCS010000016.1, read on the forward strand.
GCGTGACGCTGACCAAGCTGGGGCGCACGCGCCAGTTCCGCTACAAGTCCGGGAAGGAGGCCGCGAAGTGATCATCAATTTCGTGCTGCTGGCGACGGTGGCCGTGCTCATTTCCACCGGCGTGTACCTGTTCCTGGACCGCGCCATGACCAAGATGCTCATGGGCGCCCTGCTGATGGGCAACGGCATCAACCTGCTCATCCTCATCGGCGGCGGCGGTCCGGGCGATCCGCCGATCTGGGGCCGCGATTCGATCCCCTACACCGAGAACGCGGACCCGCTGCCGCAGGCGTTCATCCTGACGGCGATCGTCATCACGATGGGCCTGTCGGCGTTCCTGCTGGCGCTGGCGTACCGCCAGCACCGCTACCGCGTGGGCGACCACGTGCAGGATGACCGCGAGGACCAGTTCGTGGCCATGCGCCGGCCGGACGACCCGTCCGCGGCGCCCGACCATGACCGCTCCGACGACCCGACGACGGGCCGTCCGACCGAGGCCGGCGACAAGTTCGGCCCGGAGAGCTTCGAAAAGCCCGTGGAGGAGGACGTGTCCGGTGACGACTGAGCAACTGATCCTCTTCCTCATCCCCATGCCGGTGCTCATCCCGGCGGTGACGGCCGGCCTGGCGCTGCTGTTCTCGCGGCGCCCGCGCCTGCAGCAGCTGCTGAGCATGGCGGCGCTGATCGTGCTGCTGATCCTGTCGGTGTGGCTGGTGTACCTGGTGCAGGACAACGGCATCCACACCGTCCAGGTGGGCGGCTGGAATTCGCCGATCGGCATCACGCTGGTCGCCGACGGCCTGTCCACGATCATGATCGCCGTCTCGCAGCTGGTGCTCTTCGCCGTCCACTGGTTCGGCATCGGGCAGGGCATCCGCGACGGCGACGACGACGACCCGATTTCGGTGTTCGTGCCCACGTACATGCTGCTGAACATGGGCGTGTCCATGGCCTTCCTGGCCGGCGACCTGTTCAACCTGTACGTCGGCTTCGAGGTGCTGCTGCTGGCGTCGTACGTGCTGCTCACCCTGGGCGCCTCGGCGTCGCGCATCCGCGCGGGCGTGAGCTACGTGATGGTGAACCTGCTGTCGTCGATGGTGTTCCTCATGGCCATCGGCTTCGTCTACGCCTCGGTCGGCACGGTGAACTTCGCGCACGTGTCCATCCGCATGGAGGGCCTGCCGTCGGGCACCCGCACCGCCATTTTCGCGGTGCTGCTGGTCGCCTTCGCGGTCAAGGCGGCGGTGTTCCCGCTGTCGTCGTGGCTGCCGGACTCCTACCCGACCGCGCCCTCGATGGTCACGGCCGTCTTCGCGGGCCTGCTGACCAAGGTCGGCGTCTACGCCATCATCCGCTCCCGTTCGGTCATGTTCCCCGATGGGGCGCTGGACGAGGTGCTCATGTGGGCCGGCTTGGCGACGATGATCATGGGCATCCTCGGCGCCATGGCCCAGAACGACGTCAAGCGTCTGCTGTCGTTCACCCTGGTGTCGCACATCGGCTACATGATCTTCGGCATCGCCCTGGGCAACGAGCTGGGACTGTCGGGCGCGATCTTCTACATGGTCCACCACATTCTGGTGCAGACGGCGCTGTTCCTGGTCGTCGGCCTCATCGAGCGCCAGGCCGGATCGTCGTCGCTGCGGCGCCTCGGCGGATTGGCCAAGGCCTCTCCCCTGCTGGCGCTTCTCTACCTGGTGCCCGCGCTGAACCTGGGCGGCATCCCGCCGTTCTCCGGGTTCCTGGGCAAGGTCATGCTCATCGAGGCCGGCGCGCAGTCCGGCACGCTCACCGCGTGGGTGCTCGTCGGCGGTTCGGTGCTGACGTCCCTGCTGACCCTGTACACCATGGTCATCGTGTGGTCGAAGGCCTTCTGGCGCGACCGTTCCGACGCCCCCGAGGGCAACACCGCCCTGGCGCGCGTCTCCCCGCTGCGGGAGAACACCAAGGTCGTGTCGCTGGAGGAGCGAGAGGACGTCGGCCGCATGCCCTTCGGCATGGTCGCCCCGACGGTGTTCCTCGTCGCCGCGTCCGTCGCGGTGACGGTCATGGCCGGGCCACTGTCCATCGTTTCCGACCGCGCCGCCGCGAACGTCTCCGACGTCGACGGCTACCGGTCGGCGGTGCTCGGCGTCCGCGACCACGATGACCAGGAGGGGCTGCCCGACCCGGGCCGCACCCTCGATCCGGCCTCGGACGGCGACAGTGCCGGCGATTCCGTGGAGAAGGAGGAGGACCGGTGACCGTCGAAAAGCAAGACAAGCCGAGCAAGCACGTGCGCCGCGAGGAGCGGCGCAAGGCCCGCCCGTCGTTCATCCTGTTCCTGTGGATCGTGGTGATGTGGCAGCTGCTGTGGGGCGAGATCACGTGGGCCAACATCTTCGGCGGCATCGGCGTCGCGCTGCTGATCTCGGTGTTCCTGCCCATGCCGCGCGTGCCCGTCAGCGACATCGACGTGAATTGGCCGGCGATGATCGTGCTGTTCGCGACGTTCGTCAAGGACTTCATCGTCGCGTCGTTCACCGTCGCGTGGCTGGCGGTGCGCAGGCAGGATCCGCCGCCGAGCGCGATCGTCGAGGTGCCCATGCGCACCCGCGACGACCTGACGCTGGCGTCGGCCATCGCGCTGATCAACCTGCAGCCGGGTGGCCTGGTCATCGACATCGACAATCGCCGCAAGACCATCCTCATGCACCTGCTCGACGGGTCGTCGACGGGGCGGATCGACGACACCGTCGCCCACCTCGGCCGCATGGAGCGGCAGGTGGTCAAGGCGTTCGAGAACCGCGTACTCGACGACGAGCCCGCCGGCGAATCCCTCGGCCACGACCACGCGGTGGTGCAGGGCAAGGTCGGCCGGAATGAAGCCGATCAGAACGATGCAGGGAAGGACACCTGATGGATCCGCAGATTTACACCACCCTGCTCGCCGTCACCGCCGGCCTGTACTTCGTCGCCGCGCTCATCGCGCTGGGGCGACTGCTCGCCGGCCCGAATTCCATGGACCGGCTGGTGTCGCTGGAGTCGATGATCGCGATGTCTCAGGGCATGCTCGCCGTGTACATCTCGTGGTCGATGGACACGTCAGTGGCGTACGCGATGCTGGTCATCGCGCTGCTCGGGTTCATCTCCTCGCTTTCGGTGGCGCGGTTCCGCGTGCCCGACAAGCGGCCCAAGGCCACGGTTCGGGCGAGTTCGCGGGATGCGTCCCGCGAGGCATCGCGCGACGCCGCCCAGCAGGCCGCCCGCGAGGAAGACCTGCAGCACGTCGACGAGAAGGAGGACCACTTCTGATGCTCATCGTGGACATCATCTCCATCACCCTCATCATCGGCGGCGGCATTTTCTGCCTGGCCACGGCCATCGGCCTGGCGCGGTTCCGCGACACCATCGGCCGCATGCACGCGTCGACGAAGCCGCAGACCCTCGGCCTGTCCATGACGCTGCTGGGCACCGTGCTGCACATCTTCGCCAACGGCGGCGGTGGCGTGACGGTCAACGGCGACTTGAGCATGATGCTGCTCATCGTGCTGTTCGCGCTGATGACGTCGCCGATCATCGGCAACCGCCTGGGCCACGTGTCGCAGAAGGAGGGCCTCATCGACCGGGATTCGCTGTCCCGCGACGATGAGACCGAGCCGCGGCTGTAGCGCCGGCTACCCCTCCAGCGGTCGGCCGGCCTCCATCTCGCGCACGGCCAGGTCGACGGCCGCTCCCGCCGGCCGGCTACCCCTCCAGCGGCCGGCCCACCGCCCCCAGCGCCGTCCGCAATCCCCCAGTCCGGGTTTCGTGCCCGTGAGATACCAACGCCGCGTCGCCAAACGCATTTCCGCAGGTCGCCGAAATCGCCGGCACCCATAGGGCACGAACCCGGCGCGCGCTCATTGGCCGAGCGGCGAATTCGGCCGTTCGCGGCGGTCGCACTGTTTCGGCGCGAGCCGCGGATGTAGCGGGGTGGGGGGTGGCTCGGCGGCCCCTTCCGCCGGCAACCCCTCACGCCGCCGGCTACCCCTCGAGCGGCCGGCCGGCCTCCATCTCGCGCACGGCCAGGTCGACGGCCGCGGCCCACGGGCTGTGGCCGAGCTTCGCCTCGACGTCGAGGACGTCCTCCTGCTCGGCGAGCGACGGCAGTGCCCCCGCCCGCCCGGCCGCGCGCCGCTGCCGCTCGTACCCGGCGCCGCCGCGGACGATGTCGCGCACGCCGGCGAGCTCCTCGGCGCACCCCAGCTTCTCGGCGATCGGGGCCAGCCGCGCGAGCAGGTCGTTCAGGTCGTCCTTCACCCAGCGCTCGTTGGTGTCGCGGTCCACGATGATCAGCGCGTCCATGCCATACCGGCACGCCCGCCACTTGTTTTCGTCATTGTGCCAGTACTGCATGGAGGGGAGGTCGGCGCCGCGGTCGAGCATGTCGTCGTAAAGCACGACCAGGCAGTGGGTCAGCGCGACGATGGCCGCGAGTTCCCGGGTGTTGGAGACGGCGTCGGCGACGCGGACCTCGATGGTGCCGTACTTCGATGCGGGGCGGATGTCGATGTGCATGGAGCCGGTGTGGTTGATCACGCCGGATTTCCACTGGTCGGCCATGTACGCCTGCCACGATTCCCAGTCGCGGACGTCCGGCGGCAGGCCGGCGGTGGGCAGCTGGCGGTACAGCAGCGTGCGGTTGGAGGCGTAGCCGGTGTCCTCGCCGTTCCAGGCGGGCGACGACGCCGACAGCGCGAGCATGTGCGGCAGGTTGACCAGCAGGGCGTTGATGATGGGCCACACGCGCTCGGCCGACCGCACGCCGACGTGGACGTGGATGCCCCAGATGATCATCTGCCGGCCCCACCACTGGGTGCGGTTGATGATCTCGGAGTACGACGTCTTCTCGCTGACCCTCTGCCCAGTGCCGCGGGAGAACGGGTGCGAGCCGGAGGACCACACGTCGACGCCGAGTTCGCGGGCGGCGGCGCGGACCATGTCGAGCTGTTCGCCCAGGTCGGCCATGGCGCCGGGGACGTCGTCGTGGACGCCGGTGACCAGTTCGAGGGTGTTGGCCAGGAATTCGCGCTGGATGCGGTGCCCGGGGTGGTCGCGTTCGATGATGTCGAGCGCGTCGGTGGCGCAGGGCACGAGTTCGCGGGTGTCGCGGTCGACGAAGGCGACTTCCCACTCGACGCCGAGCGTGTGCCGCGGTGATCCGGCGAATTCTTCGATCATTCGCCCATTTCACCACACGCGGTGGTGCGCGGGGCGAAATGACCCGGGTGGGGCGGGGTGTGCGGGGGCCGCTTTACGACGTCGCCGTCGCGCTCGTCGGTTCGGTCCAGTCGACGCTTTTGCCGCAGGCGATGACGGTGTCGTCGGAGTCGGCGAGGACGACGGTGCTCAGGTCGTCGGCGTCGGCTTCGGCGGGGGTGCCGTATACCTTCGCGGCGCCGTCGGTGGCGTGGATTTCGCCGAGGGCGCCGAGGCCGTCGTCGGTGGTTTCGCCGACGCCGGGGCAGCCGGAGGCGCCGCGGGCGATGACGGTGTATTCGCCGTCGTCGAGGGCGGTGAAGGTGATCTCGTCGTCGGCCAGGCCCAGCCAGCCGTCGGCGGAGAGGACCTTGACGTGGCCGAGGATGTGGGAGCGGCCGTCGTCGGTGAGGCGGACGAAGTTGTACGCGCCTTCGGCGTCGACGAGCTCAGGGGCGTCGGGGGCGACGCTGACGGCGGCGCTGGTGGTCTCCCCGCCCTCGCCGGTGCCGTCACCGTTTCCGTCGGTGCCGCCATCGCCGCAGGCCGCCAGCGCCAGCGCGGGGGCCGCCAGTGCAAGGAGTGCGGTGGCGGTGCGGCGGGTGCGGGGCTTCATGGTGCTGGGTGTCTCCATCGTGGGCGGGTTCGCGGCGGGCGTGAACAGACTACCGCCCCCGGGCCCCGAATCAGAGTCGGGGCCGGGGGCGGAGTTGGCGCTGGTCAGGGCCGGGCGTCGACGGCGGTGACCACGACGATGCCGGCGGGCGCGTCGCGCATCTCGGGGCGGCGGGGTTCGGCGGTCCAGCCGTTGTCGCGGGCGATCTCTTCGGCGGCGGCCTTTTCGGCGGCGTTGCCGTCGGTGTAGTGGACGGTGGTGCGCTCCCACACGCCGTATTCGCCTTCGGGGGCGTTGCCGGTGTCGCCGCGTCCCCAGCCTTCGCCGGAGAGCTTGTCGGAGACGCCGGCGGCGAGGCCGGGCTCGGGCGAGTTGTTCAGCACGGTGACGCGGAAGTCGGCGCGGCGGATCTCGCCCTCGGCAGAGTCGCGGTCCTGGTCGCCGGGGCCGGCCGGGGTCGGCGCGGCGGCGTCGGGGCGTCCGTCGGCGTTGCCTTCGGGGTCCACCGCCGGCTGCCCGCCGGCCGGCCGGTCGCCCGCACCATCGGCGGGGGCCTCGGCGACGGTGCCGGTGTCGCCGGAACCGCCATCGCCATCGCCGCCGTCGTTGCCGGAGGTCCAGGCGTAGAGGCCCCAGCCCATCAGGCAGACGCCGATGAAGATGCAGATCATGGCCAGGCCGCGCAGGGGCATGCCGCCGCCGGAGTCGGCGGGGCGGTCGTCGCGGAAGTCCCTGTCGTCGCGGAAATCATCGTCGCGGTCGGCGCCGGCGGCGGGCGCCGCCTGGGCGTCGTCCCAGTCGTCGGGGCTGCGGTGACGGCCGGGGCGGGGGAAGTTGCCTTGGTCATGTACGTCGGTCACGCCCCCATCGTAACGACCCACCCCCCTAACTGTTAAGTAAAGGTTTAGGCACGGCCCGCCAGCGGGGCTTTACGACGACCCGTCGCGAAGCCTCTGCAGCCTGTGCACCGTGACGGCGTCGGCGGCTTCGGCCTCGGGGGTGTCCAGCAGCTGGTTCAGGCGTTGGTGGTAGCGCACGGCGCCGATGCCGAATTCGGCGCGGATGGCCTCCTCGCGGCGGCCGGCCTGCCTGGGGCCGCGGCGGACCTTCGCCGACCAGCGCCTCTCGAAGGCCAGCGCGCGGCCGAGGAAGTCTTCTGCAGCACTGGCAGCACTGGCGGCGCCCGCTTCTCCCGTCCCCTGGTCCATCCCTCCACTTAAGCACGGCCCACCCGGGCCGCCGGAACCCGGCGCGTAGAATTTCCCCATGACCATCCTGCCCATCGTCGTTTGCGGCGATCCCGTCCTGCACAATCCGACCCGCCCCGTCACGGGCGACGTCTCGGAGCTGTCGGAGCTGATCGCCGACATGTACGAGACCATGGACGCCGCCAATGGCGTGGGCCTGGCGGCGAATCAGGTGGGCGTTGACCTGCGCCTTTTCGTCTTCGACTGCCCGGACGAGTCGGAGGAGTTCCGCCGCGGCTGCGTGATCAATCCGGTGCTGGAGACCTCGGAGATCCCCAAGGGCATGCCGGAGGACGACGGTTCGGACGACGAGGGCTGCCTGTCCGTGCCGGGCTTGAGCTTTCCGACGGCCCGCGCCGACCATGCCACGGTCTCCGGCTTGGATGAGAACGGGGAGCCGATCACCCTGGAGGGCACCGGCCTGCTGGCGCGGTGTTTCCAGCATGAGGTCGGCCATCTCGACGGCCTGCTGTACACCGACGTGCTGACGGGCCGGTGGAAGCGCCGCGCGAAGAAGGAGATCAAGCGCGAGGGGTGGACCGAGGCCGGCATCACGTGGACGCCGGGCGTCGACGAGGATCCCTTTGGCCACGATGAGCCCGATTCCCTGGACAAGGGGCGGGGCGGAGACGAAGCGGCAGACGCCGCGAAGGGCACAGCATGAGCCTTCCCGAATACCCCGACAATCCCGGGCTGCCGACCTCCCGCTGGGGCGTCGGCGACGTCGCGGTGGGCCGCCGCGTCATCGTGCGCCGCGAGCTGACGCCGGAGGAGGCCGCGGCGTCGGGCAAGAAGGTCACCGACGTCATCGGCCACGTGGAATCGCTGGACCCCTTGGTGGTGCGGCCGTCGTCGAAGTCCCACGCGGATGAGGCGCCCATCGACTTCACGCCATACAACGTGCTCGTGGTCAAGGCGCTGCCCGACCAGGTGGTGCGCAATTCCGACATCCGCGCGGTGGAGACGGCGACGGCGAAGGCGTTCCCGGGCATCGAGAAGACGTGGGCTGGCCAGTGGCTGCTGCGCGCGGGCGACGGCATCACGGAGCGCTCCAATTCCGCGCTGCCGATTGGCCCGGGCGCGGGGACGTCGCCGGTGCCGCTCGACGAGATCCGCTCCTTCTACGCGCGCCACGATCTGCCGGTGCGCATCGCGGTGCCCGACCGCATCTGCCGGCCGGCCGAGCAGCTCGTCGCGGGAAAGGGCTGGGAGGTGGGGCCGGAGATCGTCGTCATGACGCGCTCGGCCGCCGACCTGCCCGCGGCCACCGCGCCGGAGTCGCTGCCCGGCCTGCGCGCCGAGGTCCTCGACCAGCCCGACGAGGAGTGGCTGGCGCTGTACCACTTCCGCGGCAAGGCCCTGCCGCGCCGTGCCCTGCAGCTGCTTCGCGATGACATCGACGGCCGCATGTCCTTCGGCCGCCTCGTCCTCGATGGGGACGATGGCGAGCCCCGGACCGTCGCCATCACCCGCGGCACGCTCACCGAGTCCGGCGACGGCCGCCGCTGGCTGGGCTTTTCCGCCGTGGAAGTCGACCCGGACCTGCGCCGCCGCGGCCTGGGCACGCTGATGGGCCTGCACATGATGCACTGGGGCGCGGCCAATGGCGCAGACGAGTGCTACCTGCAGGTGGTCTCCGGCAACGAGGCCGGCGTCGCGCTCTACCGCGGCCTGGGCTTCAGCGAGCACCACCGCCACCGGTACGCGGTGTGGAACGGCTGAGTCTCCCCCGCTCCTTTTCCGGCCCGCCCCGGCCGGGAACATTCCGCCCTTCCCGCGCATCCCATCGGCGACCATCCATGAACCCGTTCCCTCCGGGCGCGGGCCGTGGAATAATTCCCCTCCGGAAAGGGAGGTGCCATGCTCGACAACGGTTTTCCCGGCGACGGCACGACCGGCGACCAGCCGGATCTGAACCTGGCGGAGTCCGCGCCGATGACCCTGGACGCCGACGTCTTCGACGGGCTGCTGGACTACGCGCTCAGCGCCGACGCCCATGACGTCGACGATTCCATCGTCCCCGACGACCTCGATTCCATCGGGCTCGCCGACGACTCCGCGGATCCGCTTGACGACGCAACCCCCGACCCCTCCACCGCGGACCCGGCGGATGATGGGATCGACGACCTCATCACCGACGACGCCCTGTACGGCTCCCCGGAAAACTCCCTCGACGACACCACCGGCGATTCTCTCGACGCCTCGGTCCCCGACCCCTTTGCCGGGGGCACGGCGGACGATGGAGGCGCGGATACGTCGCCAAGCGATTCCGACCTGGACTGGTGAGCCCGACGATGAGCCCGGAAATGGAGCTGGTGGCCCGCGCCCGCGAGGGTGATGCGGGGGCGTTCCGCGAGCTCGTCGCGCCGCACCGCGACCATCTGTGGGCGGTGTGCCTGTCCATCACGTCGCATCGGCAGGATGCGGAGGATGCGCTGCAGGACGCGCTCATCGCGGGCTGGCGGAACCTGGGGCGGTTCGAGGGGCATTCGCGGTTTTCCACGTGGATGCACCGCATCGCCGCCAATGCCGCGCTGATGCTCGTGCGCAAGCGCCGCGAAACCCCCGATGCCGACGCCGGCGACGACGAGGTCGACCGGGCGCCGGGCGTGGGCGAGCGCGTGACCACCGTCGGCGTGGTCCGGGAGGCGCTGGCGACGCTGGCGCCGGAGTTCCGCGAGGCCGTGGTGCTGCGCGAATACGCCGACTTCACCTACCAGGACATCGCCGACCACCAGGGCGTCGCCGTGGCGACGGTGAAAACCCGCCTCAACCGCGGCCGCGCCAAACTGAAGGCGGCGCTGGTCGAGGCGGGCGTGGGGGGTTAATCGGACGAAGTCCAATCGTCCGGAGCAAAGGTCAGCCCGTCGATAAAATCTCCAAACGAGTCAGCCAACTTGATCATGCAATTCCCTCTACCGATGCCAATATAGATGATCGACATTGGAGGAAATTGCTGCAGTCCATAGTTTATCCCGACCGACTCGCCAGGCCCACTAGTCGACATGGAAAATATCAGCAACTCCATGGGGACACCCCACCTATCCGGCCCCATTAAGGATGGAGATTCCAGCAGGTCGATAGTTCCTCCATGCAGACCAAAGGTGGATTCGAGGCCAATATAATAACCTTCCTCCAATTGACGTACTGGAAAACAAAACCGACCTCCCTCATCGAGCACACCCCCTCCAACATCTCGAAGAAGATTCCGATACTCCAACGGCAGCTGCAAACCTAGCCCTCGTTCAGCATTTGCTATTTCCCCATCGCTACATGAGCCAAACTTTTCGCGAGAATGCTCGCTGCACAAAAACATGAAAACTCCCTCGATTTGAATGGCGGCTGTATTAACATTCCCGCACCACGCCTGCCATCAACGCGCGACTATCGCAACGGCGACAAGCCGCCCTATCATTGAGTTCGCGAATCCAAAGGTCGCGTTGACCGAGAGTCAGGAGAAATAGCACCACCTTCGAGTTGACAAAGCTACGGGCAGCCTCGGGGTTTGCCCCGTCACACATTCCATTTCAATACCGGAGCATAACGAGCAGGCGGCGCCCAACACTCTGCACACTACGAACAACCACCGACCGCGCCCCTACCGGTCCGACCGCAGATCCGCGAACAACTGCTCAAGATACTCCGGAGTGAACTCAAAATGACCCCCCACATCCACAAGAACACCCTCCTTTTCGCGTTTAGCCCACCACAGTTCGAGCGTCCGCACGTTCCATCCCAAGCCATGCTCCTGACCTTCGAGAAAGAAGCTACTCGCAGCCAAAGAATCAAAGGTGAGACCATCCCCCTCGATGTACTCATCTGCCGAAGAAAAGTCCCGAAGGCCACTAGCCAACCAGAAAATCACATCCAAAAGAGGCCGACACTCTTCCGTGTTATAGAGAGCCAACGACCCCTCCCTGGCAACCCTCAAGCCCGCACTCCGCACGAGCGCTTCCGCATCCTCGACACCACTGCGACGAATCCCCTCCCTCAGATCAGCCGACAACGCACCCTTGAGCACGGAGTCCTTCTCATCAGGCTCCGTCCACCCCATCCCAGCACTATCCGGGTCAGGGCCCAACAGCCCCACAAACTCCTCGAACGACCCCGCTACCTGAAGCGCCTGCCCCCCGCCATCCATATCAAGGGCAAGGATCGCCCCCTCGGGAAAACCCTCCAGCTCATAGTTGATCGCAAGGCACACATGCATCCCCAGCTCAGTAGTGGCAAACAACTGCACCTCCGCCGGCACCTCCCATTCCCGAGCAAGGAATGCCACCACACCATCAAGATTATTATCGCCACCGGAAATCCGGCCGTTCCCGTAGATCTGATCGACAATCAGCCCATCATCACCCACCTCTTCCGGCAACGGCAAAAAACAGTACCGCTCACCCAACACCCCGCCGCCGCTCTTCTTCAGGACCTTCCGGTACCCATCCGGCAAAACCCTGCCGATACTTGCCTCAATCTCCGCAAGACGACCCCCATCACACGCCTGACCCGCCTTAAAAAACATCGATCGCTTCCCAATTCCAAACATTAATTCAAACCTTTCATCACGCACGATTACCTTGACCTCTATTTTTTATGCCATCCAGCACCCCATATCGAAGCGCCACCAGTGTGCTTCACCTCCCTATGCAGCTCTGTCGGTATCATCTGCATCCTTCCCGTATCCTCATGATGATGCCATGTCAGTTTGTGCTTTTGCCTATATTCTAGGTCGATGCCCATAATCTTATCCGCATTTTTTATATCAACCCTTGGGGAATGGCCAAGCTCAACGACAACATCAGCGGGAATCATTTTTCCTCCCTTTTTTATTTTCCAGACATGGGGAGTAAAAATGGGAAATCCTTTCTCCGTAAAGGCAATATTCCCGTATGTTTCCAGAATATGATCGGGAATTTGCCCTTCGTTGCCAAACTTCCAATTGGCTCCCGCGTACTTTGCGTTGATCGGGTACCGGCCATTGACCTTCGCAACCGTATCCGGAATACCACAGATATCCGCCACCGGAATGATGACAAACTGCCGCGAACCATCATCACCCCCCGGCACCTCAAACTGCCGCGGGAACTCAAACACCACATCCCCACCATGAGCAGCACCCACCACCCGACACCCCGGCGGCGTCGTCACCCGCGCCAACGCATCCGACACCCGCTTGCCCCGACCCGACAACGCCGCCCGCACCTCACCGGCCTTGCCCAACAACTTCCGCAACGCCGGCATCGCCTTGGCCACCTTCGCCAGCTTCCCCACCGGCAACAACCCCACCGCCGTCCACAAACACCCCGACAGCTGGCCCTTAAAACAATTCTGAATATCCGTAATCCCCAACACATCGAGAATCAACGCAAGCGCAGCCGGCCCCACAACCTCACGCAACGTATCCAACAAACTCACCGGACGAGCAGCCGGATCATCCTGCCCCTCAGCACCCAACGCCTGATGCAACTGCGACTGCTCCGACATCTCCAACTGCCACGCCGCGGTATACGCATCCGACGCCGCCTGCGACGCCACAGCAGCATCCTGCCCCGCAGCAACCGCCGACGCCCGCGCAGACGCAGCCGACGACGCCGCAACCGACGCCGACGCCCGCGCATCCGCGGCAAAACTCATCGCCCGATCCGCATTCGCTGTCGCCTGCCGCGCATCCGCGCCCGCCGCCGCAGCAGCCTCATGCGCCCGCGCCTGCTGAGCCGTGGCAAACGACAACGACTGCTGCGCCGAAGACACATGCTCACCAGCCATACGCGACGACTCCCGCGCACTGCCGGCATACTCGGCCGCAACCCGCGCATACTCACCAGCCCGCTGCGCCGACCCCAAAGCATGCTCATGAGCCACCCGCGCATTAGCCGCCTGCTCCGCAGCCACATCAGCAGCATGACGGCCCATCTCCAACATCGACGCAATCTGCCCGGCATGGGCATCACGACGACCATCCATCATCGCCCGGCGATACTGCTCCACGGCAATGAAACGCTCCAACCCGGCACGATCCCCCACAACAGCAGCTTCCGCCGCCGCCTTAACCTCCGGACCCCCAGTATCGGCAAGATGATACGCCTGCTGAATCTGATCGGACCACCGCGCCTTGCCATAGCCGCCACCATTGACAAAACCATCCAACGCCTCGAACGTACCGGCCACCAACGCCTGATCCGCAGCAGCACGCGTATTGTCACCGGCCGAATCACGCAACTGCCACGCCGCACTCTTCAACCCCGGCACCATCAACCCATCGGCACCAGAAGTAACGAACTCCCGCAGCGCCCGGTCATCCTCATACACCATCGCCAACGCCGCCTCACGCACCGCCGGATCAGGATCAGTCGCCGCCCAATGCTGGGCCACCGCTAGATCATCGGCATAAGCAGCATCGGCAAACCCCTCATCCCCAAACACCCGCAACGCCGCATCATCACCGGCCAACAACGCCGTCTTCGCCGCACCGGCAACAGCCGGCCCACCGACCTGCACCGCAGCCACCGCAGTACGCCGAAGACTGTCAACATCCCGCTGCCCCGGCTCCCGCAACGCATCAACATCGGCCAGCAAACGCTCACTATCCCGCTGCCGCTGCACCGCCGCAGCACCCAACGCATCCTCCACCGCCCGGGCATCCTCAGCCTCACCACGCAAAAAAGCACGCTCCGACTCGAGCCGGTCATCGGCAATAGCCACCGAAATCTCATTGCCCACCCGCGCCAGCTCCATCGCCTCACCCGCCGCCGCAGCCGCCCGCTGCGCATCAGCAGCATGCTCGCCCGACATCCGCGCCGCATACTCAGCATTACCAGCCTGCCGCGCCGCCTCCTCCGCAGCCTCCGCCGAACGACGAGCATGCTCAGCAGCTTCCTCCGCCGCACGCCGCGCTTGATCAACCAACCCCTCAATCTGCTTGACAAGCCGATCCACCTCACCAGCAGCAGCACGGGCACGAGCCGCCCCCGCACGCGCCTCCGCCGCAGCAGACTCACCGACCCCCGCAGCCCCCGCAGCCTGCGCCGCCGCAGCAGCAGCCGCATCCGCATTACCCGCCGCCGACGACGCAGCAGCACCAGCCTCACCAGCCCGCGTCGCCGCCGTCGCCGCATGCCGATACGCCTGCTGCGAACGCCGCGCCGACTGCGCCGCATCCCTGGCCCGCTCCGCCGCCACCCGCGCACCCGCCGCAGCCGACGCATCCCGCGACGCATCCGACGCCCGCGCCGCAGCAGTCGACGCCGCCGCACGAGCCCGCGCCGCAGCCGACGCCGCACGAGCAAGCGCATCCGCCGTCTGCTGCAACGCAACACGCGCCTCCTGCGCCGCCACCACAGCCTGATCCGCCACCCGCCCCGACTGCTCCGCCAACTGCCCCGCCGCAGACGCCGCATTACCCGCACGCACCTGAGCACCATCAGCAGCCTGAGCTTCCTCAGCAGCCTGAACAGTAGCCCGCCGCGCATTATCCGCAGCCCGAGCCGCCCGATCAGCCTGCTGCACAGCAAGACTATTAGCCTCCGACGCCTTCTCCGCCTCCCGAATAGACATCTCAACCAACTCAGCAGTCGACATCAACTCAGCATCCTGCGCCGCGGCAACAAACTGCCCATACCGCAAAAACCCATCAATAGCCTCATCAGAATTAACCTGAATAGCCTCACTGGCCCCCGCAGCAACACTGGGCAACTCAGAACGCGTCAACTCATAAACCTCACGACGAGCATCCGCACCACGCGCCACCACAACACCCGACGCAGCAAACTCCCCCAACGACTCCGCAGAATTATCCCGCAACGCCTGATCAGCCGCCGCCTTCACACTCGACCCCTCAGGCGCCCGCGCAGCCTCCCACGCAACCGCCCGATCATCCTCGGCCTGCAACACCTCCCACTCCGACTCAACAAACCCCACCATCAACGCCGAATCCGGACCCCCATCCCCCGACAAAATCTCCGACACCCGAGCCTGCACCCGCGGCCCACCAATCGAAGAAATCGTCACCAACATCCACCGCAAATCCTGATTCCGAGCCACCTCCAACCCCGAATCCCGATACGCCTCAAACTCCTCAACCGACCCACCCAACGCCACAGCAGCAGCCGCCGACGACGCCGGCAACCCCGAATCAAGCACATCCACCGCAAAAGCCCGCGCATCACCCCCCGACGAAACACCAAACACCCCACCGCCCTCACCACGATCCCGATCCCGATCCTGAGCCGACGCAACACCCGACCCCATCAACAACTCAGCAACAAACACCCCCACCAACACCAACGACACCACAACAACACACTTCACCCACCAACACCGACCACACCCCGCCACGTAGACCATCAGACACCCGGAAACGCTAGAGCCTGATCGGCAAACCAAACAGAATCCACCGCACGGGTAGTAGTCATCGAGACTCGGCCCTCACCGTCAGTCGAGATCGCGAACCGCTGGTCCACGGCAGACACGAGCCTCTGGCCAGTCGGCGGCACAGCGACTGGCGAAACACACCACGTTGCATAGGTCGCCCGCGGTTCTGCGGAAACACGCAACCCAGCGCCGGCCACCACGTCAACAGCTTCCAAATACGTGCCCGGATATGCCGCAGACTCCAATGAAATGCAACCAATATTTGACAGTCCCTCCACGACACGAAAAGAGGCGTCAATACGGTCGGTAAAACCACTATTCCTTGACATTGTTTCCGCATAAACCCCAGACCACCCCACCCTAAGATACGCTCCGAAGGATTCCCTCCTCGAACTCCTAAGGCTAACCACATTATCATTCTCGCCGCTCAACGTCGGCACCAGTGAACCGTTTCCAGGACCACTCGGCGAGCCAACGGGCGCCACCTGTAACTCAACTACAGTTGAACCTCCTCGATTCACGTCAATGGTTTTCACTTTTCCCGGATCGACAGTAACCGACCAGTACACTGCACCATTCGGCAATTTAAATGAAACATTTACAGGAACCGTCAGGTTATTTACAACGCCGTATGAACCTGTAATATTCAGGGCAATCCACCCCGACTCTTTTTTCAATCCGAAGCATGCCGAACGTCCCGGCACATCAGCAGAATCGACTCTAATATGGACCGGAGTCTCACCACATTGTTCTTCAACAATTCCACCATCTCCAGCAGTTACCGGAACAGTAGCAGAGGCATAAAGCGGAAAAGCTACCACTATAGTCGCCACGCACGTCAGAGACGTCACCATCTTTACCACGAGAGGAGTCAAATACCTTACAGGAAACATTCGAGAGAACATCGAAACCACGACCGAAACCACCAATCCAAGCATTAACTGAAATATATACACAATAGCCTAGATAATTATTGCCCCAGACTACCTCCACAACGTTGACGAATCGTCGCCAAAACTACTGTATGTAGGTGACCCTTGAAGTCGGCGCTCCTTCACGGACAGCCTGACTCATCGAAGGCCACACTTGCCTACCAATATGATCCGAAGAGAACGGCCCCGCAACCTGAGTCTGCGATGACGGCCCCATCGCTTCAATTACTAGTCGCAGCCAGGTCCCGTCCGACCCCTCATATGAAGATTTAATTTCGTCCGTATCAAACAGGATCTCGGCATTTTTATCTGAAGTCAACGGCGGAGAACTAACTGCGTCAAATCGGACCGTTAACACGCGCCCCTCACCTTCAGGGTGACCAGGCAAGGTTTTCAGAGAAAACCCGGTATCCGCAATTCGGTCTACCACAGCAGTGCCGACACGGCCTCCGATGCCACGGAATGTGCAAATCGCACCAACGGCGATTTCGTTAGGACACCCACTTACGGGAAAGTACTTGACCATGTTATTCATAACTTCACGAGCCAAACCCGCTGCGTTCAATCTTGGGTATGTTTCGATTGGAACAACTGGACGAATATGGCGATAGCTGGAGTATGCCGCATTGTCGTACTTTGGGAGTGCGATCCCCGTCGGAACTGCCAACTGGATCGAGCCTCCCGAAAAGTCCTGCCTCACGCCGCCGCTTACTTCATATGGACCGGAAGTTGGATAGCCATATTTCCCGGTCTCCCAACCATTTTCTGACCAGTGTTCTCTTATTGATCCCGTCACTTCAAATGCTCCGTTGCGCGGGTGCCAGTAGATTGAACCGCCTGAAAAGTGATTAAACCTACCGGCCCCATCCGGCGTAGTCAGCTCGTCGGTGATGGGATATCCCAGTCGGCCAGCCTCGTACCCCAGGTCGCCCCACTTTTCAAAGATCTCGCCTTCAATCTGATGAGCATCCGTGGCGGCCGACCAGTAAATGGATCCATTCTCAAAGTGGTTGAACTTCCCCGCACCGTCAGGTGTCGTCAGTTCGTCGGTAAGAGGATAGCCGAGACGGCCTGCCTCCCAACCAAAATCGGCCCACCTGTCACGTATGCGTCCGCGAATCTCATGAGCGGTTCCGCCATCCACCTGAGGGTGCCAATAGATGGCAGATGTATCCACGGAAAAGACTTGGAATCGGCCATCCCGAGCAGACACAAGCTCATCGGTGGTCGCGTTTCCGAACCTCGCAAATCCACCTAAACGATGGTAGGTCTCTTCAATCCTCCCCTTGATCCATCGCCCATGAAAGACATCCGCGCTCGCGGCAGGAGAGTTTTGCACAATCATTGCAAATACTACCGCCAGCATGACAGTCCCAGCGAACGCTCGAGACCCCAACCGGCGATAGTGACAACGCAGCTTCTTACGGTTCATGAAAAGAAACTTAACACATGGATGGGATTAGGATTCTTCAATTGTTCATCGAAGGATGGACATCCCCCGTCGAGGACGAGTTCCTCTTACCTTTCGGCCCCCACCACGGGATTCAGTAGAATCTGCATCAGTTCAACTTCCGAGAGCTAACCCCGTTAGGGGGGTGGCCTGGTGCCAGGTGTCCAATCTTCGACGGCTCAGATCCACCCCCTTGGATCCGCAAGGATCACCAAGGGTCAAGTCCAGGGAAGTGGTGTACGTACCTTTCGAATAAGCCGGACTATCTACCGGCATTTGGGCCCTGCCCGAGCAGGGCAATAATCCCCGA
>NZ_JBHXCS010000017.1:0-22914 GCF_042725215.1 Corynebacterium sp. NPDC060344
GGTTAGATGTGGTGCGCCACATCTAACTGGCCACTCGGCGTCTATCTGCGTGGAGGTGCCGGGCTAAAGCTCCTCCGCGGCGAGTGCCCGCCACCCCTTCTTCGGGCCGGGCGCATCGCCGCAGGAGGAGACCACGCCGTCGGTGACGGTCTTCGCCAACTCCACCGCGACCTTCCTGCCGTCGCCGAATCCGACGACGGCTTTCGCGTCGGACTCCCCGCCAGCCTCCGCATCGGAGACCTCCACCGACGCCACCGCGTCGATGCCCCACTCCCCGATCGCTTCGCGCGCGGCGAGTTCGGCGACCTGCCCGCGTGGGTCCCACACCCCTCGGCCGCGGCAGCCGGCGGGGTGGAGGACGCCGGAGGAGGCGTCGACAAGCATCTCGTTGGTCGCCGCCGCCGACAGCCGACCGTACGAATAGTTCCACGGCAGCAGCACCAGCGCCGGCGCGAACCGGTGGCCCTTGGAATGCGAGGTCTCCCACACGACGTCGGGGTGGACGTTGTTCAGGGCCTGCGCGATCGGCCGGCCCTTCACGGCGCAGCAACGGTCGCGCTTGCCGTGGGTGCACACCAGCAGCAGGGGCTTGTCGACGACCCGCGCCCCCTCCGTCGGCCGCCCCAACCGGATGTCCAGCGACAGCATCTCCTCGACGTCGCAGACCTTGCGGACCTCCAGTCGCGGCGCGGCATCACCGGTGCCCGGCGGGCAGTGCGCCACGTACATGGTCACGCCGTCGCAGGGGATCTGGCCCAGGCGCCCCGGCTTGCGGATCAGCTGCAGCGCACCACCGCGCTCGGCCAGCCACGCCTTGATGCGGGCGGTGAGCTCATCGCCGAAAACGCCGCCGTCGAGGATGTCGCGGCTCCAGCCGTATTGGTGCTCGAGCGCGATGAACAGGGTGCCGCTTTTCGCCGTCCCCGGCAGCGGCTCATGTCCCAGGTCAGAGCACGCGGATTCCGTCATGGGGCAAGCCTAACAAGGTGGCATCGGTCACGTTCGAGGCCCCCGCAAGGTCACCGTTTTACAACACTTTGCGCACCGTCCCCGCCGACCTGGGGTTTTGCACCGTCCGATAATTGCCATTCAAGTGAGGCGGTCCTACGGTCGAATGCATGATGTTCGACCTCCGCACCTCGATCCGATCGAATCGTGCCGCCGCCCGCTCCGTGGTGGCGGTGATCGCCGCTGGCTCCCTGGCCTTCGGCCTCGCCGCATGCTCGCCGGAGGGCGAGCCCGACGTCGATTCGGCGGTGTCCATGAGGTCGGAGGGGGCGTCGGCATCCTCGGGCGCCAGCGGCAGCGGCAATGGCAGCAGCACCACGGGCGGTTCGCCGGCGACGCTGGAGGATGACGCCGCGCCGGAGGGCGATTACTCGGCCGCGCCGGCGGAGGCCGCCCCGGCGGATGGGTCCTACTTGGGCATCAAGGACGTCCGCATTGGTTCGCACGATGGTTTCGACCGCATCGTCATCGAGTTCATGGGCGACGGCGCCCCGGGTTACTGGGTGCGCTACGAGGAGATGCCGACCCAGCAGGGCAGCGGCAATCCCATCAGCGTCGGTGGCGCGCACAAGTTGGCCATCGATGTCCGCGGCACGGGTTACCCGTTCGATTTCAACGTCGACGATTACCCGAATGGGCCGGTGCGCCCGGAGGGCACGTCGGCGATTTCGGAGGTCCGCGGTTTCGGCACCTTCGAGGGCACGACCCAGTACGTGGCGGGCATCGACGGTGAGCGCCGCCCGTTCAAGGTGTTCAAGGCGGCCGATCCGACGCGGCTGATCATCGACATCCAGACGGGCTAGGTCCCCGACCTTCCTGCTTTGCGACGTCCCGGCGCCCGGTTCCTCCGGCGCCGGTTTTCTTTTACCCGTACCTCCCTTCGATGCGCCATTGGCCGGCGTGGCCGATGAGCAGGAACGCCTGCGGGCCGCGGGAGCGGGAGCCGTCCCCGTCGACGGCGACGTGCATGCGGGCGGCGCGGCGGGCGTCGTCGGGGGTCCACCAGCGTTCGTCGACGGGCCATGGCCCCGCCCATGCGGTGACCTCGTGATCGCGGCCGCCCCAGCGCAGGACGGCGGGCGGCGCGGTGAGGGTGCCGCGGCCGGTGACGGCGATGGATTCCCCGTCGGCGCCGTACAGCCCCACCTTCGACGCGGGGTGGCGCACCGAGGGCGACACCGGGGAGCCCGGCCCCGCCTGTCCCGCCTGTCCACCGGGCGTGACCGCCGGGTTCGGCGCCGGCAGCGCACCCGGCCACGGCCCGGTCGCGGCGGGGGCCTCCTCCCCCACCGGGACCATGACCACGCGTTCGCGGGGGCCGCGCCCGCCAACGTCGACGGGCCTGCGCACGGCCTCCGGGCCGAGGAGCCCCTGCACGCGGGCGGCGGCGCGGCCGGCCCGCTCCGAGGCGGCGTCGGCACCGCCCCACAGCGCATCGCGTTCGACGCCGGCGACGATGACCTCCAGCGGCTCCAGCGTCAGCGCCGCGATGCCGCGGGAATCAGGATCGTCTGAAACGGGGTCGCCGGGGTCGCCGACGCCATCGAATCCGTCGGGGTCTGCGGGATCTGCCGGTGCTGAGGAACGTGCGGGCGCGGCGCCCGCCGCGGCGATGGCGCGGCCGGTGAGCCAGCCGTCGAGCTGCCACCGCACGCGGTCGGCGGTGGCGGCCTCGTCGAGCGGCCCGGCGCAGCGCCACACGCGGCGCAGCTCGGAACCGTCGGTGAACTCCGCCGTCACCGCCAGCCGATGGCAGCCCAGGCCATGCTCCCGCAGCCGGTGATGCAGCTTCGCCGCCAGCGCGCGGGCGATGAACGCCGCCGCATCGACGCGGCCGAGCGTCTCCTCCGGCCGATGCACGATCGCCAGATCCCTCGGCGGCGTGCGCGGCGACACCCGCCGCTCCAGCTCCCCGGCCGCCACCATCCGCCAGCGGGCGCCCTCCGCGCCGAACCGCCCGGCGATGTCGCGCGCGGGCAACGCGGCGACGTCGCCAAGCGTCCGAAGGCCCAGGTCCACCCACGCCCGCCCCAGCGCCACGGGGAAATCCAGCGCCGACTCCGCGGCGACCTCCGCCAGCGACACCCCGCGCAGGAACTCCGGCCCACCACCGGCGGGCAGCTGCACCCCGCGCCGCGCCGCCAGCACCGCGGTGGTCACGTCATCGGCGATCCCCGCGAGGCAGTCCGCTCCGGCGAGGGCGGCGGCGTCGAGAAGCATCTCCACCGCCTTCGCCTCGCCCCCGTGATACTTCGCGGGACCGTCGGCGCCGAGGACCACCAGCCCCGGGCGCAGCGCCTCCACGCCCGCCGCGACATCGCCGATGCGGGCGAGCACCGGCTCGAACTCGCGGGCATCGCGCGACGGATCCGCATCGACGACCACCAGATCGGGGCACGCCGCCTGCGCATGCCGGCGCCCCTGGCCGCGCCGCACGCCCGCCCGCCGCGCCGCATCCGAGCAGGCGGCGATGGTCGTGTCGTCGACCACCGCGATCGGCGCCGCCGGCCCGGCATCGCCCGTCGCGCCGGAAAAACGCGCCGCCTGGATCGGCCAATCCGGCAGCCACAGGCCGAGGATCCGCGTCACGCCGCACCGCCCCATCACTCGGCCCTCCGCAGCGGGAACTCGGCGACGTTCGACGCACCCATCCCGTCCCACGCCGCGGCCGCCGCCTCCGACGCCGGGCAGTCGCCGATGGCCCACCGCACGCCGCGCTCGGGCCGCCCCGCACCCCGCGCCGTGACGTGGAACTCCACGCCGCGGATGCGCCCGTGCCCCGCGCTGAGCCCGTGAATCGCCGTCACCCGCGACGCCACCGCCACCTTCGCGCCCGGCCATCCCTCGCCGACGTGCAGCAGCGCGCACCCCGAACCGCGCAGCCGCGCCATCACGGGACGGGCGGCCGAGGGCGGCGGGGTACGGTCCAGCTTTACGACGACCACGTCCACCCCATCCGCCAACAGCCCCACCACCTCGAGAGGTGATTCGCCGGGCTCGGGGACGTCGAGCACCCGGGAGATGTCGCCCCCGTGTTCGACGATGCTCAGCGGGGAGAAGTCCGGCAGCCCGACGAGCGCGACATGCCCTCCGGCGACCGTGATTTCGGCGAGGATGCCCGCCACCACCGCGCCCGCGGCATCGATGGAGCTGACGGCGCCCTTGAGCAGGCCGCCGTCGAGAAGCTCCGACAGCCCCGCGGGGACCGGGACGCGGCCGTCGGGCACGCGCCGGACACCCGCGCGTGCCGCATCGTCGCGGCCATCAGCCGAGGTGGCTGCGAGGATCCCGGGGTCGCCGTCGCCGACGGTGCCGCCGGGGCCGTAGCCCTCGTCGACGCCATCGGCGGATTCGGGCACCGCCGCACCCAGGCCGGCCATGGATTTCCGCAGCGCGGCGACGGTGTCCTCGCGGTTGAGGCCGGACAGATCCGGCACGGCGCGCAACGCGGACATGGCGACCTCCCCGACCTTCGAACACACTTCCTACTTTCGAAAGTGTATGCGCATCCCGGGAATGGCGTCAACAGCGCCGGTCACCCTCCCGGCGCCACCACCGCACCGCCGCTTCCGCCCGTGCCGAGGAGATACCAACGCGGCGTCGACAACTGCATACGCCCAGGTCGCGGAAATCGGTGGCATCCTCTCGGCACGAGACGGACCGCACGAGGCGCCGATGATGCCGACGCCGCGGGAGAACTCCCCTACTTGTTGCCCGGCACGTCCATGACGACGTCGAACTCCAACAGGTTCGCGCCGTTGGCCACCGGCTTGCCGTGGCCGCCGGCGTGGGCGGCGCGGGCGTCGCCGTCGCGCCAGGCCACGAACGACTCCTCGTCGGCCCAGTGCGTGACCACGAAGTAGCGGTCCTCGCCGGCGGTGGGGCGCAGCAGCTGGAACCCCTCGAAACCGGGCTGGCCGTCGATGGAACCGGCGCGGGCGGCGAAGCGGCGCTCCAGCTCCTCGCCGGCACCCTCGGGAACGGAAATGGCGTTGATCTTCACGATGCTCATGCCCGCGAGCATAGCCCACCCTAACCTCTCGGGGAGGCCGAGTGCCCGTCTTCTTCCCCGCCCATCCAACCCGCCCCAGCGGCGAGTGACACACTGGAAGCAACGGTAACCCCGATGCGAAAGGACGCCATGACCGCCGCTCCCCGGAACGACACCTCCCCCAGCACGGCGGGAGACGTGGCGGCGGCACTGGCTCGGCGGCTCGGATCGCCCGTTCGCTCGGGCATCCCGGCGGCGTTGCTCGGCCTGACCGCCGGCGCGCTGGCCTGGCCGGGTGTTCCGGCGGCGGCGTGGATCACGGTCCTGGCCGCGCTCGTTCTTCTGATCATCTACGCATGGGGCATCAGCCGGACCTGGCCGGTTCGCATGGCCTCGAACGCGGTGGCCGACTGGACCAATGCGATGGATACGCTGGTCTTCCTGGGAGTGTTGTTCGGCAATCGCGCCATACGCCACGTCCTCGTCGAGGCGTTCGGGGTGCCCGTGCCGGCGGCGGTCGGAATCGTCGGTCTCGCCGCCACCGCGATCGCATGGTGGCGCTTCCGCCGCCCCGGCTCCGACATGGCGCCCCCGCCGTTGCCGCTGCCCGCAGGTTTCCCCGCCGGCTCCACGGCCCCGGCCGATCGCATCCTCGCCGTCCTCCACGTCGCGGGCGCCACGCCCGGTCGCCGCATCGTCTTCGCCGATTGCCTGCCCGACCTTGCCTCGCTTGACGACGCCGACGCCGCCTCCACCCTGGCCTCCCTCAGGGAAGACGGCGCCGTCCGCGTCCGGCGCAACGACGCGGCGCTCACCGAACGGCAGCGCCGGCGCGAGACCGTGCAGCTCACCGAACCCGAGGCAGCGGCCGAAGGGGCGGGCACGGCGGCGTCGTAAAGCAGAAGCCGCGCCCCGCCCCGCGCACGCGAAAGCCGGCCCCGGAAAAACCGGGGCCGGCTCAGGCGCACGGGAGGCCTACTCCCACTCGATGGTTCCCGGCGGCTTGGACGTGATGTCCAGGACCACGCGGTTGACCTCGGCGACCTCGTTGGTGATGCGCGTGGAAATGCGCTCGAGCACCTCATACGGCACGCGCGTCCAGTCGGCCGTCATGGCGTCCTCGGACGTCACCGGGCGCAGCACGATCGGGTGGCCGTAGGTGCGGCCATCGCCCTGCACGCCCACGGAACGGACGTCGGCGAGCAGCACCACCGGGCACTGCCAGACGATGTCGTCCAGACCGGCGGCGGTCATCTCCTCGCGGGCGATGGCGTCGGCGCGGCGCAGGGTGTCCAGGCGCTCCTCGTCGACGGCGCCGATGATGCGGATGCCCAGGCCCGGGCCCGGGAACGGCTGGCGGCCGACGATGGCCTCCGGCAGCCCCAGCTCGCGGCCCACGGCGCGGACCTCGTCCTTGAACAGCAGGCGCAGCGGCTCGACGAGGGTGAACTCGACGTCGTCCGGCAGGCCGCCGACGTTGTGGTGGCTCTTGATGTTCGCGGTGCCCGACCCGCCGCCGGACTCCACGACGTCCGGGTACAGGGTGCCCTGGACCAGGAAGTCCACGGTCTCGCCCTCCGGGGCGCCCTCCAGGGCGCGGGCCACGGCGCGCTCGAAGGAGCGGATGAACTCGCGGCCGATGGTCTTGCGCTTGGTCTCCGGATCGGTGATGCCGGCGAGCGCGTCGAGGAAGACCTTGCGGTCGTCGACGGTGATCAGCTTCGCGCCGGTCGCGGCGACGAAGTCGGTCTCGACCTGCTCGCGCTCGCCCTGGCGCAGCAGGCCGTGGTCCACGAACACGCAGGTCAGGCGGTCACCGATGGCGCGCTGCACCAGCGCGGCGGCCACGGCGGAGTCGACGCCGCCGGACAGGCCGCAAATCGCGCGGCCCTCGCCGACCTGCTCGCGCACGGACTCGATGAGCTCCTCGGCGATGTTCGCGGCGGTCCAGTTCTGCTCCAGGCCCGCGATCTCGGTGAGGAAGCGCTGCAGCACCTGCTGCCCGTACGGCGAGTGGTTGACCTCCGGGTGGTACTGCACGCCGGCCATCTTGCGCTCGCGGCACTCGAACGCGGCCACCGGCGCGCCCTTGGTCGTCGCGGTGACGGTGAAGCCCTCGGGGGCCTCCGACACGGCGTCGCCGTGGCTCATCCACACCTCATGGCTTTCCGGGGCACCGGCGTGGAGCACGTCCCCGCCCGCCACGGTCATGGTGGTGCGGCCGTATTCGCGGTCGCCGGTGGCGGCGACGGTGCCGCCCAGCGCGCGGGTCATGGCCTGGAAGCCGTAGCAGATGCCGAACACCGGGATGCCCAGCTCCAGCAGCTGCGGGTCCAGCGCCGGGGCGCCGTCCTCGTTGACGCTGGACGGGCCGCCGGACAGCACCAGGGCGCGCGGGTTCTTGGCGCGGATGTCCTCGATCGTGGCGGTGTGCGGCACGACCTCGGAGTAGATGTTGGCCTCGCGGACGCGGCGGGCGATGAGCTGCGCATACTGCGCGCCGAAGTCGACGACGAGTACGGGGTGATTTACCTGTTCAGACACACCGCGATCTTAGCGCACCATACGGATTGCTTTGCGACGGCCCGGCGCCCGCCCCGCCACCGTCACCTGCGCGTCGGCATGCCCAAATTCAGTGCCGCGGGCGCGCCGGCGGGGACAGCCGGGGCGATGGGGGCGACGGGCGCGACGTCGCGGTAGGCCTCGCCCTGCACCGGCCGGGCGTCGGCCTCGCCCTTGTTCGGCCACAGTGCGGTGGCGCGCTCGGCGATGGCGGTGATGGACAGCGACGGGTTGACGCCGGGGTTGGCGGGCATGGCGGTGCCGTCGGTGATGTGCAGCGTCGGGTGGCCCCAGACGCGGTTGTACGGGTCGACGACGCCGCGCTCCGGCGAGTCGGAGATCGGTGCGCCGCCGATGAAGTGCGCGGTCAGCGGGATGTTGAAGATCTCGCCCCACGTGCCGCCGGCGATGCCGCCGATCTTCGCGGCGACGCGGCGGGTGGCCTCGTTGCCCACGGGGATCCACGTCGGGTTCGGCTCACCCTCGCCCTGCCGCGACGACAGCATGCGCAGGGGCCCCCAGTTGCGCAGGTGCGTGGTCAGGCTGTTGTTGGAGTTCTGCATGACCAGCGAGATCACCGTGCGCTGCGACCATTTGCGCAGGTTGAGCAGCTGCAGCGCCACCTTCGGGTCCTTGGCCACGTCGCGGATGAGCTTCCACCAGCGCGGGCCGCCGGGGCCGCCGTCGGTCATGAGGGTCTGCAGCAGGGCGATGGCGTTGGAGCCCTTGCCGTAGCGCACCGGCTCGATGTGGGTGTTGGGCTCGGGGAAGAACGACGACGTGATGGCCACGCCCTCGGAGTAGTCGGCGTCGGGGTCGACGGTCGGGCGCATGGCGCCGACGATGGCCTCGGAGTTGGTGCGCGTGAGGTAGCCCAGCCGGTCGGACATGTTGGGCAGGTGGCCGTCGCGCTGCTGGCGGTGCAGCAGGTTCTGGCTGCCCCAGGCCCCGGCGGCGACGATGACGTGGTCGGCGGTGAGGGTGCGCCGGCCCTTGCGCACCCAGGAGCCGGTGCGTTCGGCGACCACGTCCCACGACCCGTCGGCGCGCGGGTGCAGCTCGCGGACGGTGGTGCGGGGGATGATGTGCGCGCCGCCGGCCTCGGCGAGGTGGAGGTAGTTCTTCAGCAGGGTGTTCTTGGCGTTGTGGCGGCAGCCGGTCATGCATTCGCCGCATTCGGTGCAGGCCCGGCGGTCTGGGCCGGCGCCGCCGAAGTAGGGGTCGGCCACCAGCTCGCCGGGCTCGCCCTCGCCGCCGGTCTTGGCGCCGAAGAACACGCCGACCGGGGTGGGCACGAAGGTGTCGGCGGCGCCCATGTCCTCGGCGACCTCGCGCATGACGCGGTCGGCCGGGGTGACGGACGGGTTGGTGACCACCCCGAGCATCTTCCGCGCCTGCTCGTAGTACGGGGTCAGCTCCTTCTCCCAGTCGGTGATGCCCGCCCACTGGGCGTCGCGGAAGAACGGCGACGGCGGCTTGTACAGGGTGTTGGCGTAGTTCAGGGAGCCGCCGCCGACGCCGGAGCCGGCGAGGATCATGACGTCCTTGAGCAGGTGCACGCGCTGCACGCCGAACAGCCCGAGCTTCGGGGCCCACAGGTACTTGTTCAGGAGCCAGCTGGTCTTGGCGAATTCATGGTCCTCGAACCGCCGCCCCGCCTCGATCACGCCGACGCGGTATCCCTTCTCGGTCAGCCGCAGGGCCGCCACGGATCCGCCGAAGCCGGAGCCGATCACCAGAACGTCGTAATCCCGCCGCACACCCATCGCCATACTTCCCTTGCAGATCACGGGCGGCAGCCGGGCCGGTGGCGCCGCCTCTTCCGGGCCACGCTAGCAGCGTTGCCGCACGGCAGGGCCGCTTTACGACGACTTGGTCGCCCGACCGGAACCGCGCCCCCGAAAGCAGGGGCGCGGCGCCGGGGACGGGGAAAACTAGCGGATGGACAGGTCCACGCGCTGGAAGGACTTCACGTCCGTGAAACCGCACTTGGCCATGGAGCGCTTGATGCCGCCGACCAGGTTGCGGGTGCCGAAGGGATCGGCGGTGGGGCCGAAGAGCAGCTCCTCCATGGAGGGGCGCTCGGCGGCGGAACCGGTCTCGGTGCCAGTCTCGGTGCCGGTCTCGCCCGGGGTCACCGCGCCCAGATCGTTGCTGTCCACGAAGCCGCGCGGGTACTTCGGGTGCGCGGCGGCAGACGGCCAGTGCCAGCCCTTGCCCGGCGCCTCGGCGGCGTCGGCGAGCAGCTGCGACAGGGCGACGGCGTCGGCGCCGCAGGCGATGGCCTTGGCGATGTCGCCCGCCGACTCGATGCCGCCGTCGGCGATGACGTGGACGTAGCGGCCGCCGGTCTCGTCGAGGTAGTCGCGGCGCGCGGCCGCGGCATCGGCGATGGCGGTGGCCATGGGCACCTCGATGCCCAGGGCCGACGGGGTCGTGGTCGTGCCCGGGCCGACGATGACGCCGGCGGCGCCGGTGCGCATCAGGTGCAGCGCCGTGCGGTAGTCCACCACGCCGCCGACGATGACCGGGACGTCGAGGGAACCGATGAAGTCCTTGAGGTTCAGCGGCTCGCCGTCGGAGGTCACGTGCTCCGCGGAGATCAGGGTGCCCTGGATGACCAGCAGGTCGATGCCCGCCTTGACCAGCAGCGGGGTCAGCTCGCGGCAGCGCTGCGGGCTCACGCGCACGGCGGTGATGGCGCCGGACTCGCGAAGCTCGGTGATGCGGCGAACCAGCAGGTCCTCGTCGATCGGGGCCGAGTGGAGCTTCTGCAGGACCTCGTTGGCGACCTCCGGCCGAGCCCAGTCCGCGCCGGACGCGGCCTCGACGACCTTCGCGATCGCCGCGTCGCCGTCCTCGTGGCGCGCCCAGATGCCCTCGGCGTTGAGCACCGCCAGGCCGCCCAGGCGGGCGAACTCGGCCGCCGACTCCGGGCCGGAGACCGAGTCGGTCGGGTGCATCATCAGCGGGAAACCGAACTCGTAGGCGTCGATGCTCCACCGGGTGTCCACGTCCTTCGACGAACGGGTGCGGCGGGACGGCACGATGGCGACGTCCTCGAGCTCGTAGGTGCGGCGGGCCTCGCGGCCCATGCCGATTTCGACCATGTCACGCAATGTGGGATTCCTTCGTTGTGCGCATTCCCGCTGCCGCCGCCCGGGAACGGGCCCGGACGGCGGCGAATGGGGCTAGCGCTGGTAGTAGTTCGGCGCCTCGACGGTCATCTGGATGTCGTGCGGGTGGGACTCGCGCAGGCCGGCGGCCGTGATCTGCACGAACTTCGCGTCGTTGAGCTGCTCGATGGTCGCCGACCCCGTGTAGCCCATCGCGGCGCGCAGGCCGCCGACGAGCTGGTGGACGATCGCGTCGAGGTGGCCGCGGAAGGGCACGCGGCCCTCGATGCCCTCCGGCACCAGCTTCTCCTCCGACAGCACATCGGCCTGGAAGTAGCGGTCCTTGGAAAACGAGCGCTTCTCGCCCGTCAGGCCACGGCCCTGCATGGCGCCCATCGAGCCCATGCCGCGGTACATCTTGTACTGCTTGCCGTTGACCACGACGGTCTCGCCCGGCGCCTCGGCGGTGCCCGCCAGCAGCGAGCCCAGCATCACGGTCGACGCGCCGGCGGCCAGCGCCTTGGCGATGTCGCCCGAGAACTGCATGCCGCCGTCGGCGATGATCGGCACGCCGGCCTTCTTCGCCGGCACGGAGGCCTCCATGATCGCCGTGATCTGCGGGGCGCCCACGCCCGCGACGACGCGGGTGGTGCAGATGGAGCCCGGGCCGATGCCCACCTTGATGGCGTCGGCGCCGGCCTCGATCATGGCCTCCGCCGCAGCACGGGTGGCCAGATTGCCGCCGATGACCTGGACTCGGTCGCCGAATTCCTTCTTCACCCGCGACACCATGTCCAGCACGCCGCTGTTGTGGGCGTGAGCCGTATCCACGACGAGGGCGTCCACGCCGGCGTCGGCAAGCAAATGGGCCCGGGTCCAGGAATCCTCGCCGGTGCCGATGCCCGCACCGACCAACAGGCGGCCCGAGCCGTCCTTGGAGGAATTGGGGAACTGATCCTGCTTGACAAAGTCCTTCACCGTGATCAGGCCCGTCAGCTTGCCCTCGCCATCGACGATCGGCAGCTTCTCCACCTTGTGCGTGCGCAGGAGATTCAGCGCGGCATCACCGGACACGCCCTGCTCCGCGACGACCAGCGGCATCGGCGTCATGACCTCGCGCACCGGACGATTCGGATCCGTCTCGAACCGCATATCGCGGTTCGTGCAGATGCCGACGAGCTTGCCCTCCCCATCGATCACCGGCAGACCCGAAATGCGGAAACGCGCGCACTTCTGGTCCACCTCGCCGATGGTCTCCTCCGGCGAGCACGTCACCGGGTTGGACACCATGCCGGCCTCGGAGCGCTTGACGATCTCCACCTGCTGCGCCTGATCCTCCGCCGACAAATTGCGGTGCAGGATGCCCATGCCGCCCTGGCGCGCCATCGCGATGGCCATGCGGGACTCGGTCACCGTGTCCATCGCCGCCGAAATGATGGGCACGTTCAGGCGCAGCTCCCGGGTCAGCTGGGTGGACGTGTCCACCGCCGACGGGATGACGTCCGACGCATCGGGGATGAGAAGGACATCATCGAAGGTGAGGCCGATGAGCGGGATCTTGCCCGCGTCATCGCCCCCCAAGCTGATTCCGGTGGGGTTCGTCATGGATGGTCGTCCTCCTGGTCGCGCCGCAGAAAGTTCGGATTACCGTACAGGGTAATCCCAATGCCGGACGGGTAGTAACTTGGCCCCGGCGCCCGCTACGGTGGGCGGTGTGAATCGAGATTTCTGGTCGTCCATGCCGCGTGACCCCTTCGAGGGGGACCCCGACGACCCGTCGCACCTGCTCGACGCCGACGAGCCGTTCGAGCCGCTGACGGACCAAGAGCGCCGCGAAGTCCTCGAGGACCTCGAGTCCGTCCGCCAGTTCCGCACCGTCCTCGGCCCCGAGGGCCTGTGGGGCGTGTCCATGACGTGCGAGGACTGCAACGAAATCCACTACTACAACTGGGACGTCCTGGAGACGCACTACCGGTTGCTGCTCAGCGGCAAGCAGTCCCCCGTCCACGAGCCGCAGTACGATCCCGACCCCTCGCGCTACGCGCCGTGGGAGTACTGCGCCGGCTTCGTCGACGGCCGCCGCGGGGCGTAGAAGGCGGACTCCCCGCTACTGGCCGGGGATCGGCGGCAGGCCCTGGCGGATCGCCTCAGGATCGGTGGTCGGCACCGACGGGATCCCGTTGACCAACGGCTCCCCCACCGTCTCCTCCGGATTGGCCGACGTCGACGGGGTGGCGGACTGCGTCACGGTCTGCGTGACCGTCTCGGTGCGCACCTCCGTCTGGGTCTGCGTCTGGGTGACCACGCCCGGCTCCAGCGTCTGCGTTTCGCGCTTGGTGGTGGTGCGCTCGTTGGTCACCGTCTCCGGGGCGCGGGTGACGGTGCGGACGCGCTCGACGGTTTCGCGCATCTGCGATTCCAGTGCGGGGCGGTCGGCGTCCTCGACCTCGGCCAGCAGGCGCTCGGCGCGCTCCAGCAACTCGGCGGCGCGGTCGGCGTCGCCCGCGCGACCGGCGGCATCGGCCTCCTCCAGCGTCGACGCCAGCTCCATCTCCACGGAGCGGTCGCCGAACATGGACACCCGCGCCGGCCACAGGGCGCTGCCCGGGGCGGCGGAGTGAATCGCCGACAGGCCACCGGCGACGAGCGCCAGCGACGCGGCCGCGCCGATCAGCGCACTGCCGAAGCGCGACGGCTTCCACCAGGACGCGGGCCCGGCGACGACCGAACCGGACGTGGCGGACGCGGACGTCGCGGACGCCGCCGTCGCGCCCGAATCCACCGGGATCTCCCCATCGGGATCGGCTTCAACGTCTTCTTCCGCGGCGACGACCTCGACGTCGACGACGTCACGGGCGGGCACGGCCACCGCCGGATCGATGTCCGGCAGCGGGGGCAGGTCGGCATCGGCGGAGGCGCGGGCATCTGCGATCAGGGACGCGAGGTACGAGTCCGTGCCGTAGACACCGGCACCGCACACGTCGCGGCGGCCGGCCGCGAGGGCATCGAGGAAGCGATCGTCCGCCGCCAGCTCCTGCGGGGTGGGCATCCGTTCGACGCCCGACACCGCATCGTCCCGCCGGGTTGCCCGGGGGTCACGGCGATCGCCCATCGCTGCCTCCTCTTCATGCCGATCATCCATGGTCAACGGGCCCTCCGGTTGTTTCCGGAGCGTTCCCGCGACGCCTTTTCCTCCACCACCGCGCGCAATTTCGCCAGCGCCCGGTGCTGCGCGACCCGGACCGCGCCGGGAGTGCTGCCGACGAGCTGCGCGACCTCTTCGGCCGGCAGCCCCTCGAACACCCTCAAGATGATGATGTCGCGGGCCTTGTCACTCAATGAATCGAGCAATTCGCCCACTTCGTTACCGGCATCGCCCAGGAGGACCGCATCTTCCGGCCCCTCCCCCGTGACGGGGGTATCCGGCATCGTTTCGTACGGGTACGACAGGTCCCTCGCACCGGCGCGGTGGGCATCGGCGACCTTGTGGGACGCGACCCCGTAGACGTAGGCCATGAACGGCCGGCCCCGGTCCGTGTAGCGGTCGAGCGACTTGGCCACCGCGAGCATGGTCTCCTGCGCGACGTCGTCGGCCGACACCGATCCGTCCTGGCCCATGCGCGCGCGGCAGTACCGGACGATCGGCGGGTGGATGTGGCGCATGAGGGAGTCGAATGCGACCGCATCGCCGTCGATGGCACGCCGCACCCATTCGCGGACCACGTCATCGTCGGCCATGCCACTCCTTCCCTCCCCGTTGCCGGCGGGGTCGTCGCTGATGCTCTTCGCGGTGGTGCAGCGCTGAAGTGCAGCGCGGTAGTGCAGCGCGGTCGTCCAGCACGGTGGCGCAGCGCTGAAGTGCATCGCCGATTGCCGCCCAATTCTACCCCACGGGTGACGCGGCAATATCCGGGTTACCGGGATTGCCGCACGTCGTGATCCCGGCCACGCTCGCGCCCCGATTACGTGCCGTCGACGACCGCCCAAATCCGGTGCGGGCAAGAAGTTCTCCCAAACTGCGCCGCGATTCTTCCGGAACGTAGCCGGGACTTAACCGGCGGTTCACAATCCCGGCCCACACTGGCCGCCGTGGACGCCCCGACGCGGGGCCGACGCGACCGGGTACCGCAACCCGCGGCCCCGAACCGCGCTCGACGCACATTCACGAGTGTCTTTCTCTAGGAGATTCCAGGCCATGACGCACATCAATCACCTCCCCGGACCGAACGCGGATCTGTGGGATTGGCAGTTGCACGGTTCCTGCCGCGGCGCGGATTCCTCCGTTTTCTTCCATCCCGAGGGCGAGCGGGGACGCGCCCGGGCGATGCGCGAGCTTCGCGCGAAGACCATCTGCCAGGCGTGCCCGGTTCTGGAGCAGTGCCGCGCCCACGCCCTGGCCGTCGGCGAGCCCTACGGAATCTGGGGCGGCATGAGCGAGGCCGAGCGCTCCGAGATCCTGCGCTCCCGTCCCCGCCGCAACCGCCGCGACAAGGTCCGCGAGACCGTTCTCGCCTAACGGACTCACCTAACTGCCCGGCTCAGCTGCCCGGCCTTACTTTTAGGCCCCGCCACTCGGGCCCCGGGAATCTCGGCACTCGGGGAATTTGGCACCAGCGGCGACACCCGGCGCCACGCGGCCCGTAGCCGCGCTGGATCCCGGCGCGCGCACTCGGATACCGGCCATCGCCGCTGAGGGCAACACAGCGCCACATTCACGTTTCCGCAGGTCAAGGCGGCGTTAGTCGTCGCCAAGCACTCCGGGATCCGCCGCTGGCGAAACCTGAGAAGAACCTATTCAAGATCAGAGCATTCGTGCCTCACGGAAGCGACCCCAACGGCACGAGATTGAATTTCGGACCCCCTTTTTCTTCAAGATCAGAGCATTCATGCCCCTCGAGGGGACCGCGGATGGCACGAGATTGAATCGATGGGGTCGCACCAACGACTTTTCGCGGTGCCATGCCCATGGAAGCGCCCTGGGCCCCTCCCCTTCCCGTTAACCCACCCCGAATGGCCAAAATGGCCCGTTACAGCGGGTGGGTTAGGCCATTCGAGGTGAGTTAACGCGCGGGGGCCCAGCGCTTGCGGGCGGATCTGCGCCCAACGACAACGACGTCCCATCCGACCGAGTGGCCGGATGGGACGTCGTCAAGCAAAAGGGACGGAACCGCGCGACTAGTGCGCGTGGCCGTGGCCCTGCTGCTCCTCCTCGGGCTTGTCCACCACGGAAACCTCCGTGGTCAGCAGCATCCGGGCCACCGACGCGGCGTTGACCACCGCGGAGTGGGTGACCTTCACCGGGTCAATGACGCCGGCGGCGATGAGATCGCCGTACTCGCCGGTCGCGGCGTTGTAGCCCTGGCCATTCGGCAGCTCGCCGATGTGGTGGACCACGACGGCGCCGTCGACGCCCGCGTTGTAGCCGATCCAGAAGGCCGGCTTGGTCAGGGCGCGGGCCAGGGCGCGGACGCCGATGGCCTCGTCGCCCTCGAAACCGGCGGCGAACTCCTCGAGCTCGCCGGCGATCTGCACCAGCACCGAACCGCCGCCGGCGATGACGCCCTCCTGCACCGCGGCGCGCGCGGCGTTGATGGCGTCCTCGACGCGCAGCTTGCGCTCGTTGACCTCGGTCTCCGTCGCAGCGCCGACGCGGATGACCGCGACGCCGCCGGACAGCTTGGCCAGGCGCTCCTCGAGCTTCTCGCGATCCCACGTGGAATCGGTGCGCTCGATCTCGTTGCGCAGGTGCTGGCGGCGCTCCTCGACGGACTCGGCCGTGCCGGCGCCGTCGACGATGACCGTCTCATCCTTGGTGATGGTGATGCGGCGGGCGCGGCCCAGCACCTCCAGGCCGGTGTCCTTCAGCTGCATGCCGGTGTCCGCGGTGACCACGGTGCCGTCGGTGACGACGGCCAGGTCCTCCATGAACTCCTTGCGGCGGTCGCCGAAGTACGGGGCCTTGACGGCCGCGACCTTCAGGGTCTTGCGCATGGCGTTGATGACCAGCGCGGACAGGGCCTCGCCCTCGATGTCCTCCGCCATGATCAGGGTCGGCTTGCCCGACTCCGCGATCTTTTCCAGCAGCGGCAGGAAGTCCGGCAGCGACGAGATCTTCTCGCGGACGAGCAGCACCTGCGCGTCCTCGAGGATCGCCTGCTGCGCGTCGACGTCGGTGATGAAGTACGGGGACAGGTAGCCCTTGTTGAAGGACACGCCCTCCGTCACCAGCAGCTCGGTGGCGATGGTCTGGGACTCCTCGACCGAGACGACGCCGTCCTTGCCGACCTTGTCCATGGCGCCGGCGACCAGGTCGCCGATCTCCTCGTCGCGCGAGGACACGGTGGCCACCTGCGCGATGGACGCGGAGTCGGTGACGGGGGTGGCCTTGGACTGCAGCAGCTCGGCGGTCTTCTCGGCCGCGGCGGCGATGCCGCGGTTGAGGGCGACCGGGTTGGCGCCGGCCGCGACGTTGCGCAGGCCCTCGTGGACGAGCGCCTGGGCGAGCAGCGTCGCGGTGGTGGTGCCGTCGCCGGCGATGTCGTTGGTCTTCACGGCCACCGACTTGACCAGCTGGGCGCCGAGGTTCTCGAACGGGTCCTCGACGTCGATGTCGCGGGCGATGGTCACGCCGTCGTTGGTCACCAGCGGACCGCCGAACGCCTTGTCCAGCACCACGTTGCGGCCCTTGGGGCCCAGCGTCACCTTGACGGCGTCGGCCAGCGTGTCCACGCCCCGCTTGAGGCCTTCGCGGGCCTCTTCGTTGAATGCAATGAGCTTGGCCATATGGGGTCGCCCTACTTCTCGATGACCGCGAGGATGTCGCGCTGCGACAGGAGCAGGTACTCCTCGCCCTGGTACTTCAGCTCGGTGCCGCCGTACTTGGAGAAGATGACGGTGTCCCCCTCCTTGACGTCCATCGGGATGCGGTCGTCGTCGTCCGCCCAGCGGCCGGGGCCCACGGCGATGACGGTGGCCTCCTGCGGCTTCTCCTTCGCGGAGTCGGGGATGACCAGGCCGGATGCGGTGGTGGTCTCGGCCTCGTTGATCTGGACCAGGACGCGGTCCTCGAGCGGCTTGATGTTGACGTTCGCCACGATGAATTCCTCCATGAGCGGGGCACCCGTCGCGGCCCGGTTCACCGGGCCGGGCGTCGGGCGCCTGGTTGATGTTCTTTGTGCCGGTTGGTCTGCCGTGCACAGCCGTCGTCGCGGGTGAACAACTGTGTGTCAAACAACCTGGCTGGCACTCTACCTTCGCGAGTGCCAGCACTCAACACCGGAGGGTGCGGCGCTTCGCCGGGAGTTTCCGGCACATGCTTTACGACGGCCAGCGCCCCCGCCCTGCGCCGCAGCCCCCGCGATTCGCCCGGCGCCGATACCGTGGACGGCATGTCTTCCACGGTCCTCATCATCGCGATGGTCGCCATCGCCGTCTTCATCGTCGGTTTCGCCGTCGTCGCGCGGCTGTTCATCGGCCGGCTCAAGGGCGAGGACGAGGAGATCACCCGCGCCAAAGAGGAAGGCCGCGAACCCGACGAGGACAACATCACCACGCGCTGAGTTTCCGCGCTGGATCGGTGCGCGATCAATGCGCGTGAGTTACCGCGCGACCACGATCGGCTCCTCCACCGGCATCGACGGGTCCGTGGCGCAGCCGTAGCCCGACGGCTCGGCGCCGGCAGCGATGAGGTGGGCGGCGATGGCGCCGATCATCACCCCGTTGTCGGTGCACAGGCGCATCGGCGGCACGTGCAGCGTCAGGCCGGCTTCCGCGCAGCGCTCCTCGGCGAGCTCGCGCAGCCGTGAATTGGCCGCCACTCCCCCGCCGAGCAGCAGCGTCGTCGCCCCGACGTCCTTGGCGGCGCGGACGGCCTTGACCGTCAGCACGTCGCACACGGCCTCCTGGAACGACGCGCACGTGTCGGCCATGTCGATGACGCGGCCCTCCCGCTCGGCGGTTTCGACGTAGCGGGCGACGGCGGTCTTCAGGCCGGAGAAGGAAAAGTCGTGCCGCGAGTCCTGCGGCCGCATCATCCCGCGCGGGAACTTCACCGCCGCCGGATCGCCCTCGCGGGCCAGCCGATCGATGACCGGCCCACCCGGATAGCCCAACCCCAACAGCCGCGAGACCTTGTCGTAGGCCTCGCCGGCGGCGTCGTCGAGCGTCGAGCCCAGCTCCGTCATCGGCCGCCCGGCACCGCACACGTGCAGCAGCTGAGTGTGCCCGCCGGAGACCAGCAGCGCCACGGCGTTGGTCAGGTCCGCGCCGTCGAGCGCGCCGATGGCCACGTGCCCGCCCAAGTGATTGACGCCGTAGAACGGAACGTCCCACGCCGCCGCATACGCTTTCGCACCGGCCGAGCCGACCAGCAGCGCGCCCGCCAGACCCGGTCCGACGGTGGCGGCGACGCAGTCGGGGATGAAGCGCCCCTGCCCCTCGGGCAGGCCGAGGGCGTCCCCGGCACGTCGCAAAGCCTCCCCGACCACGGGCTGCAGGGCCTCGAGATGCGCGCGCGAGGCGATCTCCGGCACCACGCCGCCGAAGCGGGCATGCTGCTCCATCGACGACGCGACGACGTCGGACAGCGTCTCCACCCGCGGGCGGTCGGCCGAGCCCTCGTGCCCCGCGGGCAGCGCCTCATCCCAGGTCACGCGCATGACGGCGGCGCCGGTCTCGTCGCAGGAGCTTTCGACGGCGAGGATCGTGCGGCTGTGCTGGGCGGCGGCGCTGGAGGTCATGCCCGGATTCTACGACCCGCCGGCCGCCGGGCGGCACATCGTGTACGCGTCGGCGCCGGACTGGCGGTAGTAGCGCTTGCGCACGCCCATCGTCTCGAACCCGTGGGCGGAGTACATCCCGATCGCCGGCTCGTTGTCCGTGCGGACCTCCAGGTACACCGGCCCCGGCGCGGCGTCGGCGGCGGCGAGCAGGTGGCCGAGCAGCTCCCGGCCCAGGCCGCGGCCGCGCAGGACGGGGTCGACGGCGATGGTGTGGATCTCGTATTCCGGCGCCGCCTCCGGCCCCAGCCGCGTGATGCCGCCGTAGGCCAGCACCCGGTCGGTGCCCTCGGCCGCGCCGCCGCCGGGGATCACCCAGCCCAGGTAGAGGTTGCCGGGGTTGGCCAGTTCGGATGCGAAGGCGGATTCGGGCCACGGGTCGTCGCCGGCGAAGATCTGCGCCTCCAGCGCCGCGCACCCGGAGGCCGCGCCCTGCGCCAGCCGCCCGAAGGTCGCCGCCGCGAGGAGCTGGTCCGGGTTGGTGCCGGGGCCCGCGGCGGTCACGGGGCGTCCTGCTTGGCGACGCCCACGTCCGGAATCGCAGGCGACTTCGGCTTGGGCTTCGGCGGCGTCGCGTCGGGGCGCCGGAGGTACAGCGGAACCAGTGGGGCGGCGGGGGCGGTGAGCGCGGCGGTGGCGCGGAAGGGCGTGTGGTCGGGCTCGCCGTCGCCGTCGGCGTCGGGGCCGTCTTCGTCGTGCTCGTGCTCGAGCTCGGCGATCGCCGCGGCGATGAGCCCGGCGGGAGTCGGGTAGGCGGCGGTGATTCGGGGGGCGGCGCTGGCGGTGCTGGGACCGGAGGTGGCGCCGGCGGTGTCCGTGGCGCCGAATCCGGCGGCGACGTCGGCGCACTTGGCCTCGTCGCCGACGAGGTGGGCGGGCTCGAAGTCCGGAACGTCCTCGGTGACGGCTTCCGAACAGGCGGCGGCGGACATGACGGCGGGGCCCCAGATGCGCTGGCCATCGCGGTAGGCGGCGACGTAGACCTCGCGACGGCGGGCGTCGGTGACGGCCATGACGTCGCCGCGCAGTGCCTCACCCGCTGGGTGCGCGAGTGCGTCGAGCGAGCAGGCGCCGTGGGCGGGCACGCCGCACGCGTCGGCGAAGGAGGCCGCGGTGGCCATGCCCACGCGCAGCCCGGTGAACGGTCCGGGCCCGCAGCCGACGACGACGGCGCCGATGGCCTCCGCGGCGGCCGCTCCCGACAGGCCGGCGTCGTCGAGGCACCGGCGGATCAGCGGCGTGAGCACCTCGTTGTGGGCGCGGGCGTCGACGTGGCCGGCGGCGGCGATCTCCTCGAGGATCGGCGCCACCGCGCCAGCGGCCAGACCCGCCCCGGGCAGCTCGGCGACGCGGACGAGACCGGCGGTGACCTGCGGCGTGGACGTGTCGACGGCGAGAACGAACATGCCCGTCACGATACCCGCCGCCACGTGACCTTCCGGGAGTCGTCGGCCGCGGAACGGTCGATGCTCACCAGCAGGTGCGAATCCGACAGCTGCTCGACCAGTCCGGCGCCCCACTCGGCGACGACGACGCACGCCTCCAGGTCCGTGTCCAGGTCAAGGGAGTCCAGCGCGTCGAGAGCGTCGAGGCCGCCGGCGGCGGACGCTGCCCCGCCGGCATCCCCCTCGCCCGGCCCCTCTTCGCCGAACAACCGGTAGGCGTCGACGTGGACCAGATCCGGTCCGGCGCCCAGGCCGCGGTGGTGGCGGGCGATGGTGAACGTGGGGCTGGTGACGCGGCCGCGCACGTTCATGCCCGCAGCGATGCCCTGGGTCAGCGTGGTCTTGCCCGCTCCCAGCGGACCATCGAGGATGACCAGGTCACCGGGGGCTAGCGCGGCTCCGAGTTCTTCGCCGAAGGCGCGCATGTCCTCGGCCGTCGGCAGGACGCGCTCACCGGATTCCGGGAAAGTGCTGGGGCGGGAAGTCATGGGCACATACTAATGCCCGGCATTGCGGGCCCCGGTTCCGTTGCCCTGCCGGCGTGCATCACCATCGCGGTCGAATCCGACACCAATACCCCGCCCAAACACGCCGCACCGGGTGTTGCGCCCCAGGTACCGGAGACAGGGTTCGGCTCTCTGGCATGGACCCTGCTTCCAAGACGCACCATCTGCGCGGAAGCTGATTGCGCCAACAAAATCTCTTCAATGCGATCCTCGAAAGAACCTGGGAGCTCACTCGATGCAAAGTCTGTAGCGGCTATATTGGGTGAAGTTGGGTTCATGATCGCTGGTCCGCCCGGCACCGCCCCTAAGAGCCTGACCGAAGGCGAAGCTGGATATTTTTTCGGCGCGATGGTCGACTATGTTTTACACAATCCCACAACGGACGATAGTTCATCGAAATGACGCTCGCACTAATGCTTCTAGCCACTTTGGCGATCATAACCGTCGCCTCACTCGGGCTCGACGGATTTGGATTTGTTTCGTCAATTATCAGCATCTTTAGCATCATTCCACTTATGATGTACATCAGCCCCGATATCAACTCTTTCTGGGACCTAATCCTCATAGGTTACCTAGCCACTGCAACAACATTTACATGGATGAGCTTTCAACATGGCAGTTTCAGACGCCTCGGGGCAGACTTTTACGTCGCCACTTTATTCTTGCCCCATCTTACAATATGGTCGATCCTGCGGCTCACAGCGAGGACCCGAGGGGCGAACGTGACCCGCCAATGCATTAGCCCATGGTCGATCGCAAACTACAAACCAACAAAGCGGAGAATGAACAAATAAGTCATCAAATTCAACCACCCGGCACATCCCCGTGACTGGCCGCGATGGCAGCGGGCCGTCAGTTTTACGGCCACCAATGCATCTCAAGCAATCTAGAGTCAGGCATCCAAGTAGTGATTTCCGGGAAAAGTATGATCCAGAGCGACAACAACCCTCGAGAAAGATCAGGAATTGAAAAGACTCATTTCTGCTGCACTAATTGCGCTCCCCAGCCTCGGGTGCCTATTAGTTAGTGTTGGGATCGCCCAAGAGATTGACGATCGAATCGCACAATTCGGCGCGCTCGCCGGCGGATTCGGCGGAATGCTCATTATCATTGCCGCCGCACTTCTACTAACTCCAAGCACTTTCCCATCTCTTCTTTGGCGCCGCATCGACAAAGAGTGCCACACTTCTTACCAGACATACACGGCAGCCATTATCCCGCTATTCATTGCCTTGTTTTGCCTGTATCTCTTCATCGGATCGTTTTATACACAACTTTTCCCCGCGTCAGCCAAAGCGCACCCATGGATCCTTGGCCCACTAGGGCTCATATCATTCGCAAGCTGCTGCTATAAAATAGTCTCAGGGTGGCCGCTTATCTATTCTGTCACCATCGCCGATACAGCTATTTCAGTGGTCAAGTCCAGGGAAGTGGTGTACGTACCTTTCGAATAAGCCGGACTATCTACCGGCATCCGGGTCCTGCCCGAGCAGGGCAATAATCGCCGAT
>NZ_JBHXCS010000018.1:0-11213 GCF_042725215.1 Corynebacterium sp. NPDC060344
AGGTTCCTCGGCGAGATAGGACTGACCACAAGCGGCCGCATCGTGGTCCGCGTCCCCGGCCAGTCCCCGTTGTCGGTCACCGCCAAGCTCGTCGCCGGCGTCCTGCGCGTACCGTGGTCGGCCCGCGCCGTCGCCGACTACCACGCCGAGATCAGCCGCGCCGCCGACCGCTTCGCCCAGTCGGTCGCCGACTGCCGCGACTGGCTGCGGTCCCTGGGCCCGCAGGGCCGCGACGAGGCCCTGGAGGCCCTGAAGGAGGCCGCCCAGCGCACCGCCCCCTTCATGCTCTACCAGGAGGACCGCCAGTACACGAACTTCCGCGATGGCAACACCGTCACCGGCAAGACGCTGTGGCCCGGCCACCCCGACTGCTTCCTGAGCGCCCTGCAGGGCCTGCCGCTGGAACTGTGGCCCGACAGCGACGCCGTGATGGTCACC
The DNA here is from genome assembly GCF_042725215.1 of Corynebacterium sp. NPDC060344. Taxonomy (NCBI): domain Bacteria; kingdom Bacillati; phylum Actinomycetota; class Actinomycetes; order Mycobacteriales; family Corynebacteriaceae; genus Corynebacterium; species Corynebacterium sp. NPDC060344. Next base: position 439 of record NZ_JBHXCS010000018.1, read on the forward strand.
TGCCTCACCCTCCTCATCCGCTCCGCCGGATACGCGCGCATCGAGGAGGCCAACGGCACGCAGCTGTCCTTGGAGCACGTCGCGTACCAGCTGGAGCAGAACCGCCGCCACTACAACGACGTACCCGGCGGCGAAGAGGTCGCGCGCCCCGCCACGGCCAGCGTCGCGGACCTCGACACCCTGGCCCGCGCCCTGTTCGAGCGCCGCAAGGGCGTCCTGGCCGACGCCCAGCTCTACCGCGAGATCCACGGCGCGCTCGTCCACAAGATCGAGCGGGTCGCCGAGCCCTACGGGGACGAGGCCCGCGCCCGCGAGGCCGCCGTCACCGCCCGCCTCACCGCCCGCCTGCCGCTGGCCGGCGCCGACCTCGACGAGCTCGGCGACGCCCTCGCCGCAGCCCCGCAGTGGCTCGCCGAGCCCCACGGCCAGTTCGGCACCGGACTGGAATCCCTCGTCTACGAGGCCGTCGCCGCCGCCACCGACGCCTTCGACGCCGACTTCTCCATGAGCCGCGGCCTGCGCTCGCTGCCCCGCCTCATCGAGGCGCTGCGCGGCGAGAGCTGGGCCGAGATCGTCGACTGGGGCATCACCGAGTTCTTCTGCTGCGTCGTCCCGCGCGCCGAGGCCCGTACCTACTTCGCGGACTCCAGCGCCCGCCTCGCCGACACCGCCTGGGCCATGTCCTCGCGGATGCAGTACAACTCCTGGCACTTCATCGCCGGCAACCTCCCCAAGACGTCCGAGATCGAGGCGCGCGACCACTTCGTCCCGCCCACCATCCCCGACATCGCGTTCTACTCCGACCAGCACCACCACGGCCACGTCAACAACATGGTCCGCTTCACGGTCCGCAGCCCGCACGCGGTGGAGGTGCTGGACCGCAAGTTCAACGGGTTCATGGACCTTCGGCTGCTGCGCTGCGAGGGCGCGCCCTTCAGCACCCAGGACATGCTCGCCGCCCACCGCACCTCGGAGTTCATCGCCAAGGCGTCCAGCCTCGCCGCGGGCCTCGCCGCCGCCGGCGCCGACATCGAGGTCACCTCCTTCGACTCCCAGTGGCACTGGGACACCGTCATGGCGGCCGCCCCCGACGCATCCGAAGAGTCCGACACCTCGGACCAGGTGGCCTGAGCTCAGCCGGGCCCCGCCCGGCACCCTGCCCCGGCCCGGCCCCGGCTCAACCCATCGGCCGTTCCCTCTAGGAGATCCGTTGACCTCTATCGGCGTTGGCGAAACCAAGGAGATCCTCCGCCTGCGAGACGTCTCCGTCCTCGAGCACGTCCAATCGGTCCTGAGCCGGATCCACAAGCACGACGGCGAGCTCGGAGCCTACGTCTCCGTCGCCGGTGAAGAGGCCCTCCAGGCCGCCGAGGCAGCCGACGCCCGCATCCGCGAGCTCGGCACGGCGGCCTGGCAGGACCGCCCCCTGCTGGGGGTGACCGTGTCCGTCAAGGACCTCATCCAGACCTCCGACCTGCCCACCACCCGCGGATCCCTGCTGCCCAACGGCCGCGCCCAGGCCGACACCCCGGCCGTGGCCCGGCTGCGCGCCGCCGGCGCCATCATCGTCGGCAAGACCACCACGTCCGAGTACGGCTGGAGCGCCAGCACCGTCTGCCGGGTCGCCCCGCCCACCCGCAACCCCCGCGACCTCGGCCTCACCGCCGGCGGCTCCAGCGGAGGAGCCGCCGCCGCCGTCGCGGCCGGCATGTGCGCCGGCGCCCTCGGCACCGACGGCGCCGGATCGATCCGGATCCCGTCCGCCTTCTGCGGCACCGTCGGCTACAAGCCCTCCTTCGGCCGGGTCCCCTACGTGCCCTCCGGCGCCGAACGCCTCGCCCACCTCGGGCCCATCGCCAAGAACGTCCCCGACGTCATCGAACTGGCCGCCGTACTCGCCGGACCCGACCGGCTTGACCCCGACTCCGGCCTCGGCTCCCTCGACGCCCGGCGCGAAGGCCGGTCCCTGCGCATCGGCTGGGTCGAATACCCCGGCACCACCGAAGAGATCCGCCGCATCACCGAACAGGCCTGGCCGGTGCTCACCGCGCAGGGACACCACGTCCAGCGCGTCGAGGTCCGCTGCGGCGGCCTCTACCCCGCCCTCGTCGACATCGTCGCGGCCACCGAGGCCGCCGGCACCGACCCCGAGAACGACGAGTGGGTCGACCAGGGCCGGCTCGAGATCGTCCGCTACGGCCGCACCCTCAGCGGCGCCGCCGTGATGCGCGCCGAAGGAGTGCGCCACGAACTGCGCTCCACCCTGCGCTCGGTGATGGACCGCTTCGACCTGCTCGTCATGGCCACCGTCCCCATCGAACCGTTCTCCGCCGACGCCATCGGACCTTCCTGGGCAGCCGATCCCAGGGATCTACTGTGGCTCGACTGGGCCCCAGCTTCGTACCCCTTCAATATGACCGGTCAGCCGGCGGTCTCCCTGCCGGCCGGACTCACCCGTGCCGGGCTCCCGGTGGGCCTGCAGCTCGTCGGGCCCGTGGGCGCCGACGACCTCGTGCTCTCCACCGCGCTGCGGATCGAGGCCGAGCTCGGGCCCTTGCCCGATATACCGGATCGTGTGTCATAGAAGGAGTGCGGTAGCCCATGTATGCACGCTCGTGGTCTCGCCCGTACGGGGAAGGCGGCGTCGGCCGCTCGTCGTTCGTCGCCGAATTCGGCCTCTGGAACGACGAGCAGACCGCCGCCGCCGAGCAGATCGAAGCCGGCCTGCACGACATCGACCTCGTACGCGTCGCCTTCTGCGACCCCCACGGGCTCGCCCGCTCCAAGACGCTGACCTCCCAGGCCTTCCAGGGCGTCCTGCGCAACGGCATGGACTTCAGCCCCGGCCCGTTCATCTTCGACACCGGCCACGCCGTCGCCGTCGACTTCCAGTCCGGCGATCCGGGCATCGGCGTCTCCGAGATCACCGGCGCGGGCAACTTCGTCCTCGTCCCCGACCCGCTCACCTTCCAGGTCCTGCCCGGCGACGGGCCGCGCACCGCCTGGATCCTGGGCGACGAGTACCTGCGCGACGGCACCCCCCACCCGCTGTCCACCCGGCACGTCCTGAAGAAGATCGCCGCCCGGTACACCGAGCGCGACCTCACCCCCATCGTCGGCCTCGAAGCGGAGTGGTACCTCACCCGCCGCCTCGACACCACGGCCGGCAACGTCGGCAACGGCTTCGGCCTGCAGGGCCCGGCCCCCGCCGTGGAAGCCGTCGACTCCGGCTACCAGTTCAACGGCGACACCGCGTACGCCTCCGTGGCCGCGATCACCAACCCCATCGCCATAGACCTGGTCGCCCTCGGCCTGCCGCTGCGCTCGATGGAGCACGAATCGGGCCCCGGCCAGATCGAGACGACCTTCAGCCCCATGACCGCGCTCGACACCGCCGACGCGATGCTTTTCTTCCGCACCTACGTCAAGCAGTCCTGCGCGCGCCGCGGCTACCACGCCTCGTTCATGTCGCTGCCCCGCGTCGCCAGCTTCGACCCGAGCGGCTGGCACCTGAACCAGTCCGTCATCGACAACACCACGGGCCGCAACATCTTCGCCGCCGACGGCATCGCGGCCGGCATCTCCACCGAGGGCAAGTCGTACGCCGAAGGCCTGATGGACCGCGCCCGCGCCTACTGCCTGCTCTCGGTCCCCACCGTCAACGGCTACCGCCGCCTGGGCGCCGAGCACTCGCTCTCCCCGACCCGCATCGGCTGGAGCTTCGAGGACCGCGGCGCGATGATCCGCGTCGTCGGCGGCGGCAGCTCCACCCACATCGAGAACCGGGTCGGCGAGCCCTGCGCCAACCCCTACCTCAACATCGCCGCCCAGCTGCACGCCGGCCTCGAAGGGCTCACCGGATTCCCCGGCACCACCGAGCCCGTCCGCGTCGGCTCCGCCCCCGACGCCCGCGCCGAGACCCTGCCGCAGTCCCTGCCCGAGGCCCTGGAGGCGTTCCGCTCCGGCCCCGCCGCCGACCTGCTCGGCAAGCCGCTCGCCGCCTGTCTGATCAAGCTCAAGGAGAGCGAGGCCGCCCGGTACGAGGCCTGGGCCGCCGAAGCCCTGCCCACCGGCACGGCCACCACGGAATGGGAACAGCGCGAGTACTTCGAGAACTTCTGACCGCGCGCCGTCCCCCTCCGACGAAAGCAGAGCATCGATGATTCCCCGCTACACCCTGCCCGAGATGGCCACCCTCTGGGCGGACCAGTCGCGCTACGAGACCTGGGTACGGGTCGAGATCCTCGCCTCCGAAGCCCAGGCCAAGCTCGGCCTCGTCCCCGAGGACGCCGTCGAGGACATGCGCCGGGCCAAGGTCCCGGACGCGGCGCGCGTCGCCGAGATCGAAAAGGAACGCGACCACGAGGTCCTCTCCTTCCTCGCGGCGTACTGCGAGGGCATCCCCGACGAGTCCGCCCGCTGGGTCCACCTCGGCATGACCAGCTACGACCTGGTCGACACCTCGCTCGGCCACACCCTGGCCCGCGCGACCGACCTGCTCACCGCGGCCGCCCGGCGGCTGCGCCGCGTCCTGGCCGAGCGGGCCGCCGAACACTGGGACACCCCGATCATCGGGCGCACCCACGGCGTCCACGCCGAACCCACCACCTTCGGCCACAAGCTCGCCGGCTTCGCCTTCGCCGTCGACCGCTCCCTGACCCGCCTCGCGGCCGCCCGCGAAGCGGTCGCCGTCGGCACCATCTCCGGATCGGTCGGCACGTACGCGCTCATCGACCCGTACGTCGAAGGCTACGTGTGCCAGGCGCTCGGCCTCGGCGTCGAACCCTCGCCCAGCCAGGTCGTGGCCCGCGACCGGCACGCCCAGCTCCTCCAGGCCGTCGCCGCCCTCGGCGCCTGCGTCGAACACCTCGCCCTCGAACTGCGCCTCCTGCAGCGCACCGAGGTACGCGAGGTCGAGGAACGCCGCACCAGCGCCTACCAGGGCTCCAGCGCCATGCCCCACAAGCGCAACCCCACCACCAGCGAACGCCTCAACGGCCTCGCCCGCTTGCTGCGCGGCTACGCGAACTCGGCCGTGGAGAACGTCGCCCTCTGGCACGAGCGCGACCTGGCCCACCAGTCCGTCGAGCGGGTCATCCTGCCCGACAGCCTCTCCGTCGGCCACTTCCAGGCGACGAAGGCGACCGAGCTCGTGGAGAACCTCGCCGTCTTCCCCGACCGCATGGCCGAGCACATCGACCAGACCGACGGCCTCGTCTACAGCTCCGCCGTCCTCGCCGACCTCCTGCAGGGCGGCATGGAACGCGAGAAGGCCTACCGGGCCGTCCAGGCCGCCGCCAACAGCACCATCGCGTCCGGCGAGCACTTCAGTAGCACACTGGCCAAAGAAGGCATCGATCTGGGCACGCTCACCCCGGACCGGTTCCTGCGCAACCATGGCGTCATCCGCAACCGATTGGAGCAGCTCCGTGAACTGGAAGATTGAGCGCGTCGAGGGCGCTTCCCTGGACCTCGAAGAGGTCCTCGAGGTGTACCGCGCCTCCGGCCTCGGCGAGCGCCGCCCCATCGCGGACACCGAGCGGTTCCGCGTCATGCTGGACAACGCCAACCTCGTCCTCGTCGCCCGCGACGGCGACAAGCTCATCGGCATCGCCCGCAGCATCACCGACTTCAGCTACGTCACGTACCTCTCCGACATCGCCGTCGACCGGACCTACCAGCGCGGCGGCATCGGCCGCGCGCTGATCGAGGCGACCCAGAAGGAGACCCCGGGAGTCAAGATCGTGCTCCTGTCGGCCCCGGCGGCCACCGAGTACTACCCCCACATCGGCTTCACCCAGCACGGATCGGCCTGGGTCCTCAACCCGTAGCGGCAGCAGGCTCGCAGCCCACCGGAAAGCCGTTCGAGCACCGCCCCAGTCCACTTCAGTTCACCGGCACCGCTCGGTAGGTTTTCCGGCGAGCCCAGCACGAGCTCCCACGGACGTGTCGCCGTGGGATGCGTGAGTCGCGGGGGAGTAATGAACCAGATTTCCTCAGGGGCCCTTCTGGAGCCCCACATACCGGCGCCGCACGGCCACGCGGAGCCCCACCCGGTCGAAGAACACCCGACCGGGCCCGGGCCCCGCGCGGCCGGCCCGTGCGGCCACCTGCGGATCCTTGTCGTCGACGGCGCCGCCGACGGCACGGACCCCCTCGTCGAACGACTGCGCCGACAGGGTCACGAACCCGTCTGCGCACAGAAGGGCGCCGCGGCCCTGCGCGTCCACGAGGACGTCGACCTGGTCCTCCTCGACCTCGACCTCCCCGACCTCGACGGCCTGGAGGTCTGCCGCGTCATCCGCTCCACCAGCCGCGTCCCGCTCATCATCGTGACCTCCCGCGGCTCCGAACTCGACTGCGTCCTCGGCCTACAGGCCGGCGCCGACGACTACGTGGTCCGCCCCTACGGCTTCCGCGAACTGATGGCCCGCATCGAAGCCGTCATGCGCCGCTCCCAATGGCAGCCGGCCCCCACGACCACGGCCGTCGAACACGGCCCCCTGCGCATCGACGTCAACTCCCGCGAGGTCACCCTCGCCGGCGACGAGGTCAAACTGACCCGCAAGGAGTTCGACCTCCTGCTCCTCCTCGCCTCCCACCCCGAAACGGTCGTCTCCCGCAAACGCCTGCTCCAACAGGTCTGGGGCGACTCCTGGTCCCGCCGCACGGTGGACACCCACGTCAGCAGCCTCCGCGGCAAGCTGGGCGCCAACTCCTGGATCATCACCATCCGCGGAGTGGGCTTCAAAATCGGTCACCCCTGACCCGGGGCCGGCGAACGCCGGCCGTGAGCCGCGACCAAAAAAGAACATTCCGATGCCACCACCCGGTCACGTTTTCCTCACCCCCTCCGTCATACCTGTGACAGACACCGACCGCCCCTCACCCCCGTGCGGCGACGGCGCTCTGTACGGCTCTGAGGAGGACAGCCATGCAGACACGACTGGTTGGTCCGGCAATCATCGCCCCGGGTGCGACCAAGGCACTCGCTGCGCTCGCCGCATCCGCGGCCATCGCCGGCGTCTCGCCCGCCACGCAGTGCCTCGTACACCTGCGCGCCAGCCAGCTCATCGGCTGCGCCGCCTGCACCCGCATGCACGGCCGCGCCCTCAAGCGCAAGGGCGAGACCAACGAACGCCTCGGCTCCGTGGCGGACTGGCGCAACTCCGACCCGGCCTGCTTCACCGACGCCGAGCGCGCCGCCCTCTCCCTCACCGAGGCCGTCACGCAGGCCGCCGGCGACGCGATGGAAGACCGCGTACCGGACGAGGTCTGGGCCGAGGCCTCCCGCCACTACGGCGAACGCGCCCTCGCCGCCCTCTTCGCCACCGTCACCACGAGCGACGCCTGGCACCGCTTCCACCCCGCCACGGCGGCCGCCCCGAGGCCCCCGGCCCCCCGTCGGACGGACGACCAAGCGGACGACCAAGCGGACGTCCAGGCGAACCCCCAGGACAGCGCCCGGACCAAGGCCCCCCGTTGGACCCCAGCCCGCCCGCCGCGCCCGGTCGCTCCCGCCACCCCGGCCCCCTGGACCCAGCCCCGCCCCGGCCCCGCCCGCCGCGCGGTCCCGCGGCTCGGCTGGTAGCCCGCTCCCGCCCACCCGGGGAACAGCCCTACGCGCCACACCCGTACGGGCTTGTTCCCCCACCCCCGGCAGTGAGCCGCCCCAACTCCTCCGGCGCCGCCAGCCTCGGCAACAGCAGCTCCCAGAAGTCCGTCACGACCCCCCGCGACACCCACCCCGGCTCGGCCGCCCCGAGCACCTCGAACCCCACGGTCGCCGCGACCACCGCGTGCGCCGCGTGATCCGGCTCGACCCCGGCGGCCAGCCGGTTCTCCCGCGCCGCGGCCTCGAAGACCTCCTCGATCCAGCACCGCCACTGCCCCCGCAGGTCCGTGACGCTGTCCCGGGCCAGGTCCGCGCAGAGCCCGAACCCCGCCCGTACGACCGGGTCCTGGGACAACAGGGCCGCCAGGTCGTGCGTGGAGTCCACCATCACTTGCAGCGCGTCCCGGTCGGCCTGCCGCCGGCGGCCCGAGGTGATCCGGCGCACCGCCTCCGCGGCCCGCCCCTCCACGGCCTCGGCCAGCAAGGGCTTGCTCCCGAAATGAAAGTGCAGTCCGCCCGCGCTGACGCCGGCCCGTTTGGCGATCGTGGCGATGGAGGCGGTGACGAAGCCTTCCTCGGCGAACACCTCGGCTGCGGCACGGACGAGCGTTTCACGCGTGCGGGCGGCACGCTCCTGCTTCACCATGAAGTCTCCACAAACCGCGAACACGGTTTGCCAAAGGGGCACATACTTCCATTTTCATGATCCCCGCACCGTCCCCAGTTCCGGTGGAGAACGGCTGGATGGCGCGGGCCCAGGACGGACTGCACGACTCACCACCTCCGCTCACGTCACTGCGGGACTGACGACAGCCCCATGACGTATCGCGTCGGGCATTTGTGACAGACGAGCCACCCGCCCTCCCAAGCCCCTCAAAACCAAAAAGGGCCCCGGGGTATCCCCGAGGCCCTCCCAAGCCCCCGAGTACCCCTCAGAAGCCCTCCTAGCGCCCACGCTCACCCCACGGCATGCAACGCCCTACGCCGCTTCGACTCCGCAGCCTTCTTCGCCGCCGCCTGAGCCGCCCGCTTCTTGCGCTGCTCGGCGAGCTGGTCCTGATACGCCGCCACCGCCCGGTGGTAGCTGTCGACATACCCCCGGGCGTCCAACCGCTCGTCCGAGGACATCTCGTTCACGGCCGCGACGGCGTCCTCGAACGAGTTGTACCCGGCCAGCATGGGGTTGATCTGATAAACACCATTTCGGATCTTCCTCACCAGCTTGGCGAGCTCCAGGCTCCGCAGCGCGGCGTTCACACTCGGCCGGCTCAGATCCAGCAGCCCGCCGACCGTCGCCTGGTCGATCAGGATCCGGCCCCCCGGCTCGCTCAGCGAACGCAGCTTCAGCAGCACCCGGTAGGCAGCCGGCGGCAGGTCGAGGTCGGAGAGAAGCCCATCGGCGTTGACCGCAGCGAATCGCAAGGTGCTCACTGAGCTGTCCCTTCTTCCCTGCGCTTCACCCGGCTCAGCCGACGCGAAGCGCGCTCTCTTGCCCGTTCTGCCCGCAGTTCCGCGATGGCCTGCCGCATGTGGTCCAACGAAGGGAAGCGCACCAGGTCCGGCAGGTTCGTGTCACCACGAATCTGCGAAATGGTGCTGTGCTGCTCCACCTTCACGAACTCACCCGTCATCTCAGTACCCGGGATGAACTCCGCTACCCGATAACTGTAGGGCGGGTTGAACTGATACACACCCCGCCGCACCTTGAAGACGATCCCATGAGACATCACCGTGTGCAGCGCTTCCGAGGTCTTCGTCCGGCTGACATCCAGGATGGTAGCCATCTCCTCCTGCGTGAGCGGAATCCGCCCCCCCGCTCGCTGACAGGCGATGAGCAGCAGGATCAGCCGCAGGGGCAGGGCTTCCCGGAAGTACTGGGCGATCACCAGGAAGAACTCGAGGCTGTCCATGGAGAACGCATTCGGCTGGTTCTCGGTCCCGTAGAACTCCAGCGGCTTGCGTTCCCCGTCCAGGGTCAGCTTCCGCGTCGGGTACCGCTTCGCCAGGCTGTCGAGGTCCTTGACCGGAGCCAGCGGCTGACTCCACGCGGAGATCGCATCATCCACCGGCAGATCGGGACGCGGCGTCCCTACCGGACTTCCCCGTCGGCGCTGTGGCTCTGATGACACGAGGCTGCTCTCCACTTCGTTGATCTGCGGAGATCAGTATGTCAACAAGGGTGACACAAGTGTCACGCTCGTTGACGTTCGGCGTGTCTTGTGTCCCCCCAGGGGGGACACATCTCAGCCACCCCCTCTCCAAGACCCTCCCCCACCCCCACCGACCAACCCCACCCACCCCACCGCCAGTTAACCGACACATCTCCCCTAAAACGTCAGCCCCTCCGACGTTTTAGCCCATTTTACGTCAGCCTCACCAACGTTTCGCGCTCGTTGTGTCCCCCTACGAGCGACACAACCCCCGAGATATGTCCCTTCTGAGGGGACATATCTTTTCCCCCGAACCCCCTCTGACCTGCGACAACGCATCTCCGTACCTTCTATAGGCCGGTGGTCGCCCCGCTGCGCTCCCTCAAAACCGTCCCCAACCCCCAGCCCGACGCACTTTCTGACGCCCCCACACCCCCCCAGCCCCCGCTACAGGATCACTGGACCCCATGGCTACACCCCCGTGGAATCTGACTGATTCCCGTCTTTATCCGCACCCAATTTTGAATCACCCCTCTCCATCAACCATTAACGGCGTTAACACCCACCCCCGACGACCCCCTGACCTGCACAAACACCAGCACCGACTCCCAGCCCCTCCCCAACCCCCCAAACACCCCCACCTCAACCCCTGGCCCAAACCATGCGCCCCACCCCTGGAACAGCCCCACGAAACCACCCAGTCGAAACCGAACAGAACAAAAGCCACACCAGTCCACAGTCAGCAAAAAACAACTCCCGTAAAACCAGACCCAGTTACAGATCAGACCAAAACCAACCCCCCCACCCTCAACCCACAACAGAAAACCCCTGCCCACGTTCACCCCCACAAGACCAAGCAGCTGTCTGCAGTCGGAACAAAGCAAAACCATCAACCAAAGGCCGGCCCCACCCGGTCAAAGCCGACTGCTCCCTCGCAACGGACGTAGTCCTTCGGTCGAAACGAACCGAAGACCCCCGCCCTCGGAACACGAGCGAGGAGGGTCTTGGGG
>NZ_JBHXCS010000019.1:0-9784 GCF_042725215.1 Corynebacterium sp. NPDC060344
TGAAGGCCTCCCGGGCGGCGTGGACCAGGCCGCCGTCGCCCTGGGCGACGGCCAGCGCGCCGCCGATCGACTGCTTCGCCGCCTCGGGGGCATCGGCCGGCATCTGCCGGGTGAACCCGCTGGTCAGCAGCGAGCCGAGGATGGCGATGCCGAGCGCGGTGCCGGCCTGCTGGATGGTGTCGTTCAGAGCGGAGCCGACGCCCGCCTTGTCCTGCGGGATGGTCCCCATGAGCGCCCCGACCGCGGCGGGCATCGCAAGCCCGGCCCCGAGGCCGAGGAGGCCGAGGGCCACGGCGGGAACGGTGAACCCGGTGTCGGCCGACACGGTGGCCAGCAGCGCGAAGGAAGAAGCCATGACGACCATCCCGGCCAGTACCAGGAGCCGGTTGCCGATCTTCGAGACGAGCCCGGCCCCGGCGCCGTTGCCGATGAGGGCGGCGACGGCGAGCGGCACGAACGCGAGGCCGGCCTTGACGGGGGAGTAGCCGAGGACGAACTGCAGGTACTGGGTGAGCACCAGCAGCAGGCCGCCGTTGCCGATCTGTACGAGGGTCAGCGAGAGCGAGCCGCCGCTGAAGTTGCGGTGCTTGAACAGGACCAGCGGCACCATCGGCGAGGGCGTGACGTTCTCCCAGACGACGAACCCGACGAGCGCGACGACCGCGACGGCCAGGGTGATGGCGGAGCGGCCACCGAAGGCGCCGTGCTGCGGGAGCTCGATGATCCACCAGATCAGAGCGGTCATACCGGCCGCGGACAGCACCGCGCCCAGCGGGTCGGGCTTCTGCCAGGGCCCCTTGGACTCCGGCATGAGGGTGAGCGCCGCCAGGACGGCCAGTGCGACGACGGGCACGTTGATGAAGAAGATCGAGTGCCAGGAGAAGTGGTCGATCAGAACACCGCCCAGCACCGGGCTGCCGACCAGACCGAGCATGGACACCGAGCCCCAGGCCGCCATCGCCTTGCCGCGCTCGTCCTCGTCGAAGACCGTGATGAGGATCGACAGGGTCGAGGGCATGATCAGCGCACCGCCGACGCCCATCGCGGTGCGTACGGCGATCACTTCGCCGGGGCTGGTGCAGAAGGTCGCGGCCAGCGACGCCGCCCCGAAGAGCAACAGCCCGATGATCATTATCTTCCGCCGACCGAACCGGTCACCGAGGCTGCCCGAGGTGAGCAGGAGCCCGGCGAACACCAGGATGTAGGAGTCGAGGATCCACTGGGTGTCCTGGGCGCTCGCCCCGATGTCCTCCGTCATCGACGGCACCGCGACGGTCAGGGCCATGCTGTCGACGACCAGGACCAGCGTGCTGAGGCAGAGCACGATCAGGATCCACCAGCGACGTGGGTTGCGGGCTTCCATGGGAGCTTCCTTCCGACCTGAGCACACTGTTCCTTCGATGCGCACACTGTACGCATCACGGAACACTGTGCGCAACCCCCGCTCTGTGTACGCTAAATGCGAACGCTGTACGCAAAAGGAGGAGCGGTATGCCCACCAAGCCCACCCCGCCCGAGAACACGAACCCGATCCCCTCGGTGTGGACCCGCAGGCAGCGAGAGACCCAACAGCCCGCCCTCACCCGGACCGCGATCGTCCGCGAGGCGGTGGCCATGCTCGACGCCGACGGCATCGAGGCACTCAGCATGCGCAAGCTCGGCGCCCGCCTGAACGCCGGCGCGACCTCCCTCTACCGGCACGTCGCGACCAAGGAAGAGCTGATGGAGCTCGCAGTGGACGAGGTGTGCGCCGAAATCCTCGTCCCCTCCCCGGACCTCGCCCGCAAGGACTGGCGCGCCGCCGTCACCGAGGCCGCCGCGTCCTTCCGCACGACCGCCCTGAACCACCCCTGGCTCTCCTCGGTCCTGGGCCAGGCGGGCCTCGCCTACCTCGGCCCCAACCTCATGTCCTTCTCCGAACAGCTGGCCGCCCTGTTCACGGCCGCCGGCTTCCCCGAACCCACCCGCGCGATCGACACGGTCGTCACCTACGTCATCGGCATGAGCACCACCGAGGCGGCCTGGCTCACCACGGTCGCCCGCTCCGGCGAAACCGAAGCCGCCTTCATCGCCCGCCTCATGCCCGCCGCCCAACAAGCCGCAGCCGACCACGACCACCTCACCGAGGCCTACGCCACCGCGGTCACGCCCCTCGACCCCGCAGAAATCCGCGACACCAAATTCACCTACGGCCTGGACGTGATCCTGGACGGCCTGGCCCTGCGCCTCCCGCACTGACCCCGCGCGAGCGGTACGCCCATCCGGGGCGGGCTCGGCGTGTACCGCCGCCCGGCCTCGACCCGCGGCCATAGGTTTCGCAGCGGATACGCCTGGCCGTACAGCGAACAAGGAAGCGGGTGCCGGCGATGACCGAGCAGCGAACCGTCACCGTCTTCGGCGCGACGGGACACCAGGGAGGCTCCCTCGTACGGGCGATCCTCGCGGACCCGGGCAGCGGCTTCGCGGTCCGCGCGGTGACCCGCCACCCGGACTCGGACCCGGCCCGGGAACTGCGACGACTCGGCGCCGAGGTGGTCCGGGCCGACCTGGACGACGAGGAGAGCCTGGTCGCGGCCCTGGAGGGCGCCTACGGGGCGTACCTGGTGACCAACTTCTGGGAAGACATGGACGCGGCGCACGAGAAGGCCCAGGCGGCGGCCCTGGCCCGGGCGGCCGGGCACACGGGTGTGCAGCACGCCATCTGGTCCACCCTCGAAGACACCCGCGACTGCATCCCGCTCGACGACGACCGGATGCCCACGCTCCAGGGCTCCTACAAGGTCCCGCACTTCGACGGCAAGGCCGAAGCCGACCAGTACTTCACCGATGCCGGCGTACCGACCACCTTCCTGCGCACCACCTTCTACTGGGAGAACCTGTTCGGCTCGTTCGCGCCCCAGCGGGCCGAGGACGGCACCCTGGAGCTGAACTTCCCCATGGGCGACAGCAAGCTCTCCGGGATCGCCGTCGAAGACATCGGCAAGACCGCCCTCGCCATCCTCAAACGCGGCACCGACTTCATTCCCGCCACCATCAGCATCGCCGGCGAACACCTGCCCGTCGCCGACATGGCAAGGGCCCTCTCCGAGGCACTCGGACAACCCGTGCGCTACCGCCCGCTGGCCCCGGACGCGTTCCGCGCCCTCGGCTTCCCCGGCGCCGACGAGGCCGGCAACATGTTCCGGTTCTACGCCGACTGCGCCCCCCGCTTCACCGCCGCCCGCGACCTCGAAGCCATCCGCACCCTCAACCCGGCCCTCCAGAACTTCTCCACCTGGCTGACCAAGAACCGGACCAACTTCCCCCAGACCTGACCGGGGCCCCGACAACGTCTTGCTTACAGACCCTGCACCGCCCCCTGTCCGCCGGACTGTGGACGGGCTGCTGCGGCCGGGTCTGCTGGCTGTTGGCGGGTGGGGTGTTCGGGGTGGGGTGCCGGTCACGAAGGTGCGGGTCACGAGGGTGCGGGTCACGGGGGTGCGGGAGCGGGAAAATGTCACTGTCGGTGAGGGTGCGGGGCGGACAGGATTGAGATCAGTCAAGGGGAAACGCCCCGGGACATGAACTCACTGGAGATGACATGGACTTCTCGCAGAACACCGACGCTCCCGCCAAGACCGCTCTGAGCCTCTCCCGCAAGGCCGCGCTGGGTGTGGCGGCGGCCGCGGTCGTCAGTGGGGCGCTCTTCGCTCCGGCCGCGTTCGCCGCCGATGCCGCGCCGTCCGGCAGCGCCGTCGTGGCCGGGTGCGCGGAGTGCTACCCCGACGTCATCTGATCCCGCCGACCGACCGTCTGCTGCTGGGGCCCGCCCACCACACAGGGGCGGCGGGCCCCGCAGCCGGGCCAGAGCAAGGAGAGTGAGCCGTGGACTGGCTCGAACGCTGTGTGACCGACGCGGACCGCTTCCTGCGCACGCAGTGGCGCCGAGGGCCCGCTCTGCTGCGGCCGGCCGATCCGCCGACGGAGGTTCTCGGACTCGCGGATCTTGACGATCTGCTGGATTCGGGCACCTTGAGGGTGCCGTACGCCGGGCTGTTCACCATGGCGGGCGCGGTGCCCGAGGCGGCCTACTGTCCGCCTCGGGTGGTGGCCGGCCGGTACCTGGAAGGGTGGCTCGACGCGGAGCGGGTGCGTGCCCTGATCCGGGATGAGCAGGCCACCTTGCAGCTGCGCTACGTCAACCACTGGTATCCGCCGGTGCGGGAACTCACCGCGGGACTGGCACGGGAGCTCGACCGGCTCGTCGAGGCATTCCTCTTCTATTCGCAACCCGGGCGTTTCGGTGCGGTGCACCGCGACGACGGCGACATCCTGGTGCTCCAGCTGAGTGGTGCCAAGCACTGGAAGGTCTACGGGGGGCCGACGGACGGGCACTGGCAGCCCGTGCGGGAGGACGACCCGGGTGAGGTGTTGCTGGACACCGTCGTACGGCCCGGCGAGGTGCTGTACGTGCCCAACGGCTACGCCCATACCGCCCAGGCCACGGCGGACGGTCCCTCGCTGCACCTGACGATCGTGCTGCGCGAGGCCGGGGCCGACCACCTGCGGGCCCAGCTGCGGTCCTTCCTCGCCGAGGGCCTCGCCCTGCCGGCCCGTCCCCTGGGCGACGAGGACCTGACGGCGACGGCGGCCGCCCTGCTGGCCCATGTGACCGACCGGCTCGACGCCGCCGACGCCCCTTCCCTCGTGCACAGCGCCCGCCTGCACGCCTACAGCAGCCGCCCCACGGCCTGAGCGAGAGTGAGACCGACGATGGACTGGCTGACCCGATGCGTGGGCGACGAGCAGGAGTTCTTCGCCGCGTACTGGCGCCGCGCACCGGCTGTGCTGCGTCCCGAGTGCCCCCCGGTGGACGTGATCGCCACCGCCGAGACGGATGCTCTTCTGGATGCGGGACTCCTCAAGGTTCCCTACATCGGGCTGGTCCATGCGGACAGCCACGTGCCCGTCGAGCGGTTCTGCACCCCGCGGGTGGTGCTCGGTGAGCTCGTCGAGGACTACGCGGACGGCGACCTCGTACGGCGCCTGGTCGAGGAGGAACGGGCCACCGTGCTCCTGCGGTACGTCGACCAGTGGCACCAGGGCGTGCGGGCGCTGACCGCGGGGCTGGGCGAGCAACTCGGCCGGCAGGTGGAGGCGTTCGTCTTCCGCACCCCGGCCGGCACCCAGGGCCGCCCCCTGCACCGCGACGACGCCGACGTCCTCGCGATCCAGATCAGCGGCGAGAAGCGCTGGCAGGTTTACGGCGGACCGCGCGACGGCAACTGGGAGCCGGCCCGGGAGGACGGCGACCCGGGTGAAGTGCTCCTGGAGACCGTGCTGCGGCCGGGCGAAGTGCTGTACGTACCGCGGGGGTTCGCACACCGCGCCGATGCGGTGGGGGACGCGCCGTCCGCGCACCTGTCGCTGACCGTGCGCGAGGCGGGCACCGCGAACCTGTACGCCCTGTTGCAGGCGGTCCTCGCCGACGGGGCGCACATTCCAGGGCGACCGCTGGACGACCGGGAGCTGACCGAGGCCGCAGCGACGCTGATCGAGCACCAGCGCCGCGCGGTGGACGCCCTGACTCCCGGGACGCTGGTCGCTCTCGCCCGTGACGCCATGCGTGGTGTGTGACGCCTCCTCGCACCCTGCAGACGGATACGGACAGCCCCCGACGCCTCGTGCTCGGGGGCTGTCCGTCTGCCGTCCGGTGATCGCTTCCGCCTATCCTTGGCCCGGGCATCCAATGCGCCGGCCGCCGGCACGACCTGTCGGGCCGGCGGCGAAGGGGCAAGGGGTGGCAGTGCAGGGGGAATCGGGACCGTTCGACGCGGCGCGGGGGCTGGGGGAGAGCGACCTGGCCGTGTACGGCTGGGTGCTGGAGAAGCGGACGGGCGAGGCGGAGGCCGTTGCCGAGGGTGTCGGGATCACCGCCGGGGAGGCCGGGGCGAGCCTGGAGCGGCTGCGGCGGGCCCGGCTGCTGCACGCGCAGACCGGTCCCGGCGGGTCGCAGGCGGTGTTCGCGGTGGCGCCCGAGACGGCGCTGGCGCAGCTCGCCGCGCCCGTGGAGGCGCGGATACGGGAGCAGCAGGCCGGGCTCGCCGGGATGCGCGAGGACCTCGGCCCGTTCGTCGCCCGCTACCACCAGCGGCGCGCGCGCGGTGAGGGGTTGGAGCTCCTGGAAAACGTGCAGGACGTCCGCAACACCCTCAACCAGGCCTCGGACCGCTGCCGCAGAGAGGTCCTGACCAGCCAGCCCGGGGGCGGGTCGCGGGTCCCGGAGGCGATGCAGGAGGCGCTGGTGCGGGACCGGGCGATGCTGGCCCGCGGGATCCGGCTGCGTACGCTCTACCACCACACGGCCCGCTTCAACGGGCCCAGCCAGGCGTACGTGGCCGCCGCGTCGGCGCTGGGCGGCCAGTACCGCACCGCGCACGAGTTGTTCGGCCGGCTCATCGTGTTCGACCGCGAGGTGGCTTTCATCCCGGTCAGGGACGACAGCTGGGGTGCCGTCGTCATACGGGAGCCGTCCACGGTCGCCTACCTCTGTGAGATCTTCGAGCAGGCCTGGGACCGGGCCACCCCGTTTGCCGACGCCGCCGGCCAGGGGCTCGAAGAGGTCTCCCGGGAGATCCACGAGACGATCGTGCGGCTGCTCGCGGCCGGGCTCAAGGACGAGGCCATCGCCCGGCGGCTCGGGATGTCGCTGCGTACGGCACGCCGTCACATCGCCGACATCATGGAGGAGCTGGGCGCCGCCAGCCGCTTCCAGGCGGGTGCCCACGCGGCCGCTCAGGGGCTGCTGGCGGCAGGCGGCGGTCTCGAGGGGCAGCCGCCGTCCGGAGCGAACGCGGGCTGAGGAGCGATGCCGGCTGCTCGCAGGGCCGTCGCGTCGCGTGTTCTCGGGAGCGGACTTTCGCGGCTGGTCGGGGGGCGCCAGGTGCCCGATGCTGGTCGTACGGCCCCGGCAGGACGTCTGACGGGCGGCGTTTCGAACGAGGAGCGGGGCGGGGCATGGACGGCGGCGGGACCATGGCGCCCTGGGCGGCGGCGCAGAGCGCGGTCCATCTCACGGAGCTGGTGCTGTTCTTGTCGGTCCATCTGGACCGGGCGCCGGGTGTGCTGTGGCCCGAGTACGAGCATCCGGTCCTGGGCGCCCCGGAGTGGGCGCAGGTGCTCGACGGGCTGGCACTCGAACTCGGCCCGGGTGCGGGCCTGGTGGCCCGGAGCGGCGGGACGGTGAATCCCGCCGCGCACCGGGTGGTCCATCAGGTCGAGGGGGCGGGGACGTGGCGCCTGTCCGGTGACCGGGGCGGCGTGGGCGCGGACGGCTTCCAGTGCCGGTTGCGCTCGGGGGAGGTGCTGTACATCCCGGCCCGTTGGTCCTGGTCGGTGGAGCTGACGCCCGGGGGACGGTACGTGCTCACCGATCTGGCGCCGGTCTAGCCTTCGAAGCGGGGATCAGCCGCCCCAGGAGGTGTCGCACGGCTCCATCCGGCCGTCGCCGCCTGCCTGGAAGTCCGTCCCGGAGAGGGGCGTGCCGGTCGACTGGAGCACGATGTGGCCGCATTCGATGTCGTCGGCGTACGCGGGGGAAGCGGGCTGGAAGGCCAGCAGGGCGGCGGTGGCGACGGCGGTGAGGAGCAGGGCGAGGCGCTTCGGCATGGTTTCCCCAGGGACATGGCGGGGCCCGCCCGCTGAGCGGGCCCGGTGCGGTGTGTGGTGCGGATGCGGTGCGTGGCCAACACTGGCGCAGCCCGGTGGCGTACGTACGGGAGCGGGCCCTTCACCAACGTGCGTGACCGCAAAGTGAAGGGTGCTCAGATTCCGCAAACGCCAGCAGAGTCGGGCAAAGGGAAGGGCCTGGTGGGGCTCAGGAGACGTAACCGCGCTGGAGGGCGAAAACCACGAGCTGGGTGCGGTTGGCCGTGCCGGTCTTGTCGCGCAGCCGGCGCAGGTGCGTGTCGACGGTGTGCGGGCTGATGCCCAGCCTCCGGCCGATGCAGCAGTACGTCTCGCCGCCCGCGAGCAGAGCCAGGACCTGGCGCTCGCGGGGGGTCAGGGTGGGCTCGCAGACGGCGGCCTTCAGGGTGTCCGGCATGGCTGGCTCCTCCTCGTCGACGGGATCCGGAGGCGAGCCGTCGGGCCCGTCCGGAACACCTCTCACCCTGGGGCAGACCGGGGGTGCGCGGCGACGGGGGAACACCTCAGCAAACTGCGTGGCAGCAAAGCGAGGAGTCGGCAAAGTCGACAAAACAGACAGGAACGCACGCACACCAGCCCAGGAAGAGACCCCTCGGGCCTTGTCGACTCCTCAGCGAACACCCCCGTACGCCTCGGCCCGCTCATCACTCAGAAACCCCACCGGCACGCAGCCAGCCCCGGGGCCGTTGCGCCGTTCCCCCATACGCCCGACGTGGGGCCGCGCCCCGGCACGCCGCCGCCTTCCCGCTCGGTATACCGCGTGGGGGCCTGAATGCCACACCGGTGCTGCAGTAGTCGTCATCGCGGTGGGTCGTCGTTCGTGCTGGTTAGGGACGGGTTGGTGGTGACATTTTGGTGCGGTGTCTATGGGGTGTGGTTGGCGTCCGGGGTTGTGGGTGGCTGTTGTTGTCCGGTGTCAGAATCCCGCCATCGGAGAACAGTGCTGAAGCTGACGGGCACAGGGTTCGATGTGGCTGCGCGTCACGCAGTGCGTCGGTCATGCCCTGATCAGATGAGTCCCGCATTGATCTGTGTGGTGATCGGTCAGAAACCGGGCTGTTACCCCGGGCAGCGGATGGGAGCACCTAGCCCTGTAACTATCCCCAATCCAAAATGAGGCACGCCTGATGGGTGATGTTCAGATGACCGACCCCTCGCCCTCCTGATCTCCGAAGGCTTGCCAGCGCCAGGAGGCTGCCATGGAGGCAGGGTTACGATCGCATTTTCGGGCTGGTGTGTTGTGGTTGGGGGAGTTGTGCAGACTGGCGGGATTGGCGTTGCGGCTGATCGTGAGTGGGTCATCCAGAACGCGAAGGGGAAGAAGTTTGTGTACGAGTCGGCGGCTGAGGCTTTCGAGGAGCTGCACGAGTACGGGGAGGGTGCGGTGGTACTGACCCGTCTCGTATACCGGGGCTTGTTCCGTACGAAGCCGGTAGAGGACTGGCAGCCGGTAGAGCCGTCAGCGCTCTGATGCTCTGACCGCCGCTGCCGGCTGGGTGAATTCCTGCCTTCCTGGTGATCGTCTGGGTAGGGTCGTGTTTCGAATCGAGTATCGGGGGGCGATGTGGTCGAGCTGGGCGTGTTTTTCGGTGTGATGGGGTTGGCGGCGTTGTGGATGATATGGACTCTGCTACGGCGGGGGAATCGGCGTACGGAGACCGCAGAGGGTCTGCTGATTGAGCAGGCTCGCAGGGAACGGGCGAGCAGTGACCGGGTTTCCTACAGTTCGAACGCCATGCACAATTCGGCGACGCACGGGAACGAGTACAGGCCGTAGCCCGCGACCCGCCTCTTGGCAGTCAGATGCCCGCTACGCGGGCATCTGACTGGAGGCGAAGGCGGAGTCGGAAGGGCGAGGCGGGGGAGCGAAGCGGACCCACCCAACGGACCTTAGGGCCGGATCCCGTGAAACGGAGTCACTTCCCGAGCGGAGCGAGGAAGTATCTGGCCCGCGAAGCGGACTCGTTCTGGGTTCCGCTGCGGTCCCGTTGGGCTCCGCCCAGAACGAGTCCGACATAGGGGGCCGCTCGGGCCAGGGCGGCGGGCTGCTGAGGCACCCGTTCAAGCTGTTCAAGCCCGACATGGTGCAGGCGCACAC
>NZ_JBHXCS010000020.1:0-7145 GCF_042725215.1 Corynebacterium sp. NPDC060344
GTCGTGCAGGGTCTCCACACTGGTCGGCTCGCCGCAGTCCACGCAGAGGTCCACGCGTGCCAGGTGCTTGGGGCTCGGCGCCTGCTTCTCCACCCGCTCGACGACGAGGATCTCCCCGTCCGGCACCGTCAGCAGCCCGGCGATCCGCTCGGCCTGCGCCTGGGCGAACTTCGCCTCGTCCTCGGCGGTCGCCGTGCCGTCCTCGATGCGGGAGGCCAGCGCCCAGATCTCCTCGGTCCGGTAGACGATGCTGTCGGCCTTGGCACGGATCTGCACGCCCGAGGCGCCTCCGCGCTCCCAGAAGGTGAACACGTTGCGGCCGGCGTCCTCGTGGATCAGGTTGCGCTTGCCGTACGTACACCCGGTCAGCACCTGCAGCGCGTCCACGGCGCAGGCGTCGGTCTCCGTCACGAGGACGAGATCGCCGCTGGCCTCCTTCAGGCCGAGCTCGGCCATCGCGGCCTCGGCGGCCCGCACGCCGAAGGCCACCCCGGGGCACTCGTGCTGGTGGAATCGGATGACGTCGTTGTACGCCTGGGTACGGTCCATGATGACCTCTCGTTCGGTTGGTGACGGCCGGTGGTGAGGGAATTCAGGCCCGGACGGTGCCGCGGCCCGCGAGCGCCGGCACCACGCGTATCGGGGCCCGGCGTCCGTTGTCGCCCTCGAAGTAGGCGCGCAGCGTGGGACGGTGCAGGTCGACGACGGAAAGGATCAGCGTCCACTGGCCGGACCCGCCGGCCAGCATCCGGTCGAGCTCGGTGCAGCTGTCGCGCAGCGGGTCGTCCGGCCAGGGCACCCGGTGGGTGTGGTAGTTGCCGAACAGCACCCAGCCCGAGGCGTCGCAGGCCCGCTCGATCTCCATCAGCTCCCGCGGGTCCGCCACCCAGCCGCGCTGCTCGTTGGGGGTTTCCGAGGGGATGGCGAAGGCATCGACCACGTCGTCCATCCCGCCCCGGTGCCGCTGGTCGTGCCGCAGGTTGGAGATCAGCGGGAAGACCGCGCCGACCTCGATCCCCGTCTCCGTCGGGCGCCCGGCGATCATCCCGAAGGCCTTGCGCTCCTCGGTCTCGCCCTCCAGGTAATGCCCGGTCAGCTTGCGCACGGCGTGCGCGACGAGACTCGCGTACAGCGGCCGCATGAAGACGATCTCGGCCGCCTCGGACAGCTCCGCCGTAGACACCCCGCCCCTCACCGCACTCCCCGCCCACCCACACCCGAGCCGACTCCCGCTCCGACGCCTGACTCTTCGCCAGCGCCCGTCCCGACGACAGCACCCGCGCCGACACCCGCACTCGCGCCGGCACCTGTGCCTGCGGCGGCACCTGCACCCGCGGCACCTGCGCCCGCACCCGCACCCGCACCCGCACCCGCACCCGCGACACCCGCACCGCTCCCCCCACCCCCCGGAGGGAGCCACGCCCGGGCCCGGTCCACCGCCCGCCCGGCCAGTGCCACCGACTGCCCCAGATACGCGGCCGGGTCGAAGATGGAGTCGAGCTCGCCCTCACCGATCGGCGCACCGCCGAGCGCGTCCTTGCCCGCCATCGCGCGCAGCGAGTCCCCGTTCTGCCGCGCCGCCTGCGCGAGTTCGTACACGTACTCGTGCGCGGTCTGCTTGCCGATGTACTTGCCGATCGCGAGCATCAGCTTCTCGGTGGCTATCTGCTCCGCGACCTCGCGGACGTTGTCCCGCAGCCGCTCCGGCCGCACCGCCAGACCGTCCACCACGTGCGCCACGATCTCGCACGCCGACAACGCGTAGTGCGACACGTCCGGCACGCACGCCCACTCGATCCGCAGCGTCCGCGAGTCCCGCTCGTGGTCGCCGCCCATGCAGGCGAACGCGTTCGCCACCTGCGCGGCCGCCAGCCGGGCCATCACCACGGCCTGCTCGCACCCCTCCGGGTTGCGCTTGTGCGGCATGGTGCTGGAGCCCACCTGGCCGTGCCGCCAGCCGAGTTCCAGCTCACCGAACTCCGGCCGGGACAGGATCCGCACCTCGTCCCCGATCCGGCCCATCGTGCCCGCCACCATCGCGACCGTGGACACGTACTCCACCACCCGGTCGCGCGAGACGTGCCACCCGACGTCCGGCTCCGCGAGCCCGAGCCGCCGGGCGAACGCCGCCAGCAACGGCAGCGCCTGCTCCCCGAAGCCGGCCATGGTGCCCACCCCGCCGAAGAGCTGGGCCGCCAGCACCCGGCCGCGCAGCCCCTCGATCCGCTCCAGGTGCCGCACCAGCTCGTCGATCCAGCTGCCGATCTTCACCCCGAAGCCCATCGGAAGCGCCGGCTGCGCGTGGGTGCGCCCCAGCGCCACCGTGCCCGCGTGCTCCCGCGCCAGCGCGGACAGCGCCCCGACGATGCCGCGCAGCCGCGCGTCCATCTCGTCCAGGACATCGCGCATCTCCAGCGCCTGCGCGGTGTCCTGGATGTCCTGCGTGGTCGCGCCGTAGTGCACGTACTCCCCGGCGTCCCCCTCGCAGGCGGCCTGGAAGACCCGCAGGAACCCGACCAGCGAGTGGCTGCTGCTACGGATCCCCGCGCGCACCGCGGCGAGGTCCAACTGCTCCACCCGGGCCGTCCGCGCGATCACGGCGGCAGCCTCGGCGGGGATGATGCCCAGCTCCGCCTGGCTCAGGGCCAGCGCGGCCTCGACGTCCAGCCAGCGCTGGTAGCGACATCGGTCGCAGAAGATCCGGTGGCTGGCCTCGGTGCTGTACCGGTGGCCGTAGAAGGCCGAGTCGGTGATGTGGCTGCGCGCGTGCGCGCAGTCCCGCGTTCCCGGGTCCAGCTCCGGGTCGGCGGTCGGGTCGGGTCTCCTGTCGGGTGCGGTCGCTCCGGACGCGCTCATCGGCTTCCCCTCTCGGTGCGCTGTGCCGTGCTGCCCGGCCTCGCCGCCCGGTTCCCCCGGGGGCGGCGGACCTCGCGGTACGGGCTGAATCCATACGGGCGTTCCTGTGGCCGGACCACCGCCGCCGAGGCGATGTCCTGGGCGATGCGGCGCGGCGCGACGCCGAGGTCGCGCGCCCCGGTGAGGACGTCCCCGACGAGCTCGTGCATCATCGACGCGAGCGTCTCCAGCACCTCCTGCGGCGCGGGCGTCCGCTGCGGACCGAACAGTGCCTCCATGGAGGCGGAGCCGCCGATGCCGCCGATGAAGTCCGGGACCACCACGACTCCGCGGTCCGTCAGGAGCTGCTCGGCGGTGTCGCCGAGACCGCAGTTGGCTCCGACCACGACCACCGGCACCGGCAGCAGCGCGGCCTGCTCGGGAGTCAGCGCGTCCTGGCCGCCGGCCAGGACCAGGACGTCGGCCGGCATGTCGAACAGCGCGTCTCCCGGCAGCCGCAGCGGGGAGCCGAGCAGGGTCGGTACGGGCCGGCGCTGGTCGATGCTGAGCATGTGCCCGATGTCCAGTCCGCGCGGGTCCACCAGGCAGCCGTGCTCGTCCGCCACGGCGGTGATCCGCACCCCCTCCTCCAGCAGCGCCAGGGCGCAGGCGCGCCCCAGATTGCCGAAGCCCTGGAGGGTGACGCTCAGCTGGTCGGGGCGCAGGCCCGCCGACGCGGCCAGCGCGGCGTGGGCGAGCGCGTGCCCCGCCCGCCGCTGGCCCACCGTCAGGGCGCCGACCGGCGCGTCCAGCAGGCCCATCCGGGTCCGGAACTCCTCGTCCGGCAACTGCTGGGCCGCTCGGATCGCGACCTTCACCGAGCCGATGCCCAGCGCGCCCGCGATGCCCTCCAGCTCGTCGAAGCGGGTCCCCATGTCGCACCCCATGCTGAAGCGGGTGCGCAGCTCGTCCTGGAGGAACTCCACGAAGCGTCGGAGCACCGGCAGCCGCTGCGGGCCGTTCGGGTCGTAGGCGATGCCGCACTTGGCGCCGTCGACGTTGATGCCGAGCACGCGCTGCTTGAGCGTCATGCGGCTGGAGAGGGTGTGCAGGGTTTCGACGGTGAGCCCGGCCTGCATCCGGCAGCCGCCGGCGGCCAGTCGGCAGTCGGTGCCGTCGTAGACGAGATATCCGGGGCAGTGCTCGACCGGATCTGAATATTCGATGACGCGGACCATCACGCCCCCTGTTTGATGGCTTGACTGGATCCGAGCAAGATTGATTATCTGTGCATGTGACAATCAGTGCGACTGTCAGAAATGAAGCATGTCTGAGCGCCTGTCAGGCCGTCAAGACTTCGCGAAAGACCGGTCGTATCCTTGACGTTCGTGGCGAAAGGGAAGCAGAAACTTGACCGTGAGCAAGGAACCGGACAGTGAGAACCAACCCCTCTTCGAGGGGTTGCGCGGGTGGCACGGCTTCCTTCTGCGCAAGGCGAGCCAGCTGGTCACAGAGCAGGCTGAACAGGCGCTTTCCCAGCTGGGCCTGACCATGCGCCAGTTCGGAGTGCTCAATGTGGTGGAAGCCGAGCCCGGCCTCAACCAGCGCACCGTGGGCGCCAAACTGCGCATCGACCGGACCACGATCGTCGCCCTGGTCGACGAGCTCGAACAGGCCGGTCTGCTGGAGCGCCGACGAGGCTCCGACCGGCGCACTTTCGCCCTGTACCTGACCGAACGGGGCGCCGACTCGCTCCAGGAGGCGGGCGAGGTGATGACCAAGGTCCATGAGGAGTTCCTCGACCCGCTCTCGAGCGAGGAACGAGATCTCCTGAGGGGTCTCCTCGTCCGCCTGGCCGTCCACCAGCCACCCGGGTAGCCCGCCGCCAAGCCAACCGGCCGCCCCAGCCGCCCCAGCGGACTCGGCAGCCCCAGCCGACCCAGCAGGCCAGGCGGCCCTACTTGGCCCAACGGCCCCAGCTGACTCGACGCCTCCAGCCGACCCAAAGCCCCCACCGACCCCAGCGACTCCACCTGACCCACCGGCCCACAGGGGTCAACCGACCCCCACCGGCCCACCGGCCCACCGGGCCAACCGACCCACCGGCCGCCGCCGACCCACCGGCCGCCGAGCCCCCCACCCGGCAGACAGCCCTAGGGCCCGGCGGGCCGGCGGGCCCGCACGACGGTCGCGAACGACCGCCTCGCCCCCGCCTCGGTCCCCACCATGTGCTCCACCCGCTCCGCCCGCTCGACCGTCAGCCCCGCGAGCTCGCCCGCCAGGACCTCGGGCGCGTAGGCCTGCTCCGGATCGGACGGCCCGCCCACCCCCCGGCCCACGTTGTCGGGGTGGTGGCCCACCACCACGATCCGCCCGCCCGGCGCGAGCGAGCGCGCCGCACCGGCCAGCAGCGCCGCACGTCCGCCGGACTCCGGATGGACGTAGGCCAGCAGGATCAGTCCGTAGGCGCTCGACGCAGACTGATGATCCGTCAGATCGGCCTGCACCGTCCGTACGTCCAGCCCTTCCTGCCCGGCCAGTTCCCGGGTCCGGGCCAGCGCCGGGGCGGAGAAGTCCACCGCCGTCACCGCCCATCCCCGCCGCGCCAGCCACAGGGCGTGCCGCCCCGCCCCGGCCCCGAGATCGAGCGCCGCGCCCCCGCCGGCCCCGGGAGCCCCGGGTTCCAGGGGTTCGAGCTCCTCGATGACCAGGGGGTGCGGCCGGTGCGTCCAGCCGAGGTCGCCGTGGGTGTAGCGGCGGTCCCAGTACTCAGCGGAAAGCGTCATGATCTGCCTTCGTCCCTCAGCGCGTTGAAGCGGGAGAACGGCTCGCGCCGTAGCCCACACGATGCCCACCGCCGCTCTATCGGCGCTTGACCGATACTTCTTGACAGTGTCACGGATCGTCACGGATGCTGCCGATTGCCTTCACGCAAGGACTACGCAAGAGCGCCTGCACGGCAATCAGGCCGGTCGGCGAGGAGTCGGCCGCCCGGCGAGCGCCGCGGCCGTGATCCTGGGAAGTGTGTGCTGTCATGACGCCAACCAGAGCAAAGCGGCTCAGAGAGTCGTTCGACCGCAAGGAACTCGCCCGGGTGGGCGTCCTGTTAGGGGTCGTGGCGGCCCTGCACATCATCGGCTTCGGCCTGTTCATCCACTACAACGGCATCCAGAAATACCACACCATCTCCGACTCCCACGGCACCCTCCTCTACGCCGGCGCCGCGGGCCTCGCCTACGTCTTCGGCCTGCGCCACGCCTTCGACGCGGACCACATCTCCGCCATCGACGACACCACCCGCCTGCTCCTGCAGAAGGGCAAGAAGCCGCTCGGTGTCGGACTGGCCTTCTCCCTGGGCCACTCGACGGTGGTCATGGCCATGTGCGTCGGCGTGGCCTTCGCGGCCAACGCCGCCGTCAACTTCGAGGACAGCTTCGCCAGCACCGGCGGCCTCATCGGCACCCTGGTCTCCGGCACCTTCCTCTACATCGTGGCCGCCTTCAACTTCGTCATCCTGGCCGGCATCTGGAAGGTCTGGCGCCAGGTCAAGAGCGGCCGGTACGAGGAGCAGCACCTCGAGGAGCTGCTCGCCTCGCGCGGGTTCATGAACCGCATCTTCAAGGGGCGCTACAACAAGTTCATCAACAACTCCTGGCAGATGTACCCCGTCGGCATCCTCTTCGGCCTCGGCTTCGACACCGCCACCGAAGTGGCCCTGCTCGGCATCTCGGCCTCCGCCGCGGCCGGCGCCGGCGTCGCCGGAGTCACCCTTCCACCGCTGGCGATCATCGCCCTGCCGTTCATCTTCGCGGCCGGCATGTCCCTGATGGACACCATCGACGGCATCTTCATGTCGAAGGCCTACGCCTGGGCGTTCGGCAATCCGGTGCGGAAGATCTACTACAACATCACCACCACCGGAATGTCGATCTTCGTCGCCTTCGTCGTAGGCACCCTCGAACTCTCCGGCGTCCTCACGGAAAAGCTCGGCGTCGCCGACAAGAAGCCCTGGAGCACCTTCAACGCGCTCGACCTCAACAAGATCGGTTTCTTCATCGTCGGCATCTTCCTCGCCACCTGGCTGGGCAGCGTGCTCTGGTGGAAGATCCGCCGCCTGGAGGAGCGCTACACCCCCGCCATGGGCGCCGGCGCCGCGGTCTCCGCCCTCGACCAGGTCACCATCGACCCCACCACCCTCACCCCCGAACGCCTGGCCGCCATCCGCCAGGCCATCCACCACGAACTCCACCACCACGGGCTGCACCACCAGCATTAAATAAATCGCCTGTACGAAGTGTCGTTATGCTTTC
>NZ_JBHXCS010000021.1:0-6006 GCF_042725215.1 Corynebacterium sp. NPDC060344
GCCTGGCCGCCGTCCTCGACGCCCAGGAGGTCCGCGACCCACTCGGGGGGAGTGGTCAGGTCGGCGCCCGTGATCACGGCGTACTCGCCGTCGGCGTAGATCCGCCCGGTAGTGAGCGCCGCCTCCAGGCGGTCGGCTGCGGTGCGGTGCAGGGTCCGGCGCGTGCTGACCGTGGTGGCCGCACCCTGCCGGCCTTCCGCGAGGCCTTCCGCCCTCAGCGTGCGGTGGACCTTCTGCGCGGTCGCAGTCGAGATGCCGTACTCCGCCGCGAGTTCGCGCACGGACGGCAGCACGTCGCCGTGCGCGAGTTCGCCGCTGACGATCTTCGACTTCAGCGTGCCGACGACTTGGAGATACGGAGGCGTGCGCTCCAGCGAGGACATGGCGGGGCTCCTTCGACGGGTGAACGGTGCGGTGATCTATCACAGCATCCGGAGTAGTGATCTAGCACAGTGTATGGCTTGACACAGCAACTGTGCCCCCACAGTATGGGTCTTGTTCGGCGGCGCCTCCCGAGGGGTCGCCGAACGGCTCGAAAATCCGGGGCCCTCGCGCGCACACGCGTAGGGGCCCCACCCCGGAAACCACCGCAACACCGAAACTCGCAGGTCACAGGCTTGCGGGGGCGCAACCGCCCGCAAGGGAGGTTGCGGCCCGGGGGTTGCGGGCTCAACCGCCACAAAACAGGCGGGCCGGAACGCCGCGCGAACGGCAATCCCGGCCCTGATCCACGACCACCCAAGGAGCGACTCGTGGACTACGCAGCAGCATGGAACAAGATCGGTACTGGTACCAAAACGGCCCGCGTGATCACGGCGGACCGGATCAACAAGACGACAGCGGCGGCGAGCCAGGCACTCGACGGCGCCGCCCCGATGTGTGCCCCGCTCGCGCACCGCTGGGACACGGAGGCCGAGCGCAGGGCGAAGCTCCGGACCCCGGAGAACCTGAAGGCGTTGATCGCTGCTCAGCGGGCCAACACGTCGGCGCGGTCGACGGCTGCGACCGCCGCGAGCCAGCGGAAGGCCGCACGGGCGGCGAGCAGCAACCCGTTCAACGGCGGCCGCCGCGCGGCCCGGACGGCGGACAAGGCAGGTCGCGCTCACGCCAAGGTCGCGCGCCGCGACCTGAAGTCGGCTCGCCGGAACTACCCGCTGACGCTCAACCAGCTCGCGGTCCGCGCCCACGCCGCGCACCTGATCCCGGCTGGGATCACCTCGTACGCGATGTCGTCGGCGGAGCACTGGGCGATGTGGCCGGCGGGAAGCTCGCTGAGCCTGATCGCCCTCAACGCTGCACTGCTCGCCGTCGGCCGCCGCCAGGTGCGGGTGCCGCTCGACGACGACGCCACGGCGGAGGAGCGCCGCCTCCTGGAGCGCCTCGACCCGTCGTACTGGGTCCAGCACGCCGACGAACGAGGCCTGTCGGGCACCGTGCCCGCACCGACCGAGCTGACCCCGGCCGGTCTGGTCACCACGGTGCGCCTTGATGGCCGGTGGAAGCCGTCGGCGTTCAAGGCCAAGCACGAGGAGATCCGGGCGATGCTCGGGGCCCGCACCGCCCTGCGTATGGAGATCAGTTCGGGATCGCATGGCGACCGCGCCACGATCACGCTGCGGACCCGCAGCGCTGCCGACGGCATCGACCTGACCGGCTGGAAGCCGGGCGACCCGTGGGGCGTCGACACGGTGACCGGCGAGCCGGTCATGGTCCCGCTCGGTCGCCGGATGCTGATCGCGGGGACCTCCGGGTCGGGCAAGAGCTGGAGCACCCGGGCCCTGCTCGCGGAGGCGTCCGAGGAGCCCAACCACCGCCTGGTCGTCATCGACCCCAAGCGAGTGGAAGGCATCAACTGGGAGCACCGCGCCCGCGTCGCCATCTACGCCGAAGACGTCCTCGGCGTGACGGACGAACTGGTCGCTGAGATGTACGAGCGGCTGGAGGAGATCCCGCGCGGCCGGGACACCATCGAGATCAGCACCCGCCGCCCCCGGATCACGGTCTTCGTGGACGAAGGAGCCGAGGTCATCTCCATGGCGCGCAAGAAGCGCGCCAAGGGCGGCGACGGCGACCCGGGCGACCCGGACTGGTCCCGGATCATGGAGAACCTGTCGACACTCGCCCGCATGGCGCGCGCCGCCGAGATCATCCTGATCTGGGCCACGCAGAAGCCGACCATGGACGCCAAGGGCGGCATCGACCCGCAGATCAGCGCCCAGATCACTTACCGCGCCGCCCTCGCCCTGAGCACGTCCGGCGAGAGCCGCGTCGTGTTCGGCGAGGACGCCACCGAGCGCGGCTGGCACGCCCACGACCTGCCGATGCCCGGCGTGGCCATGCTCCGCTCCGGACCCAAGGCGGCACCGCACCCGATCAGCACCCGGGCGTTCTCCCCGGCCGACGTCATCGCCCTCCCTGACCGCCCGGTCTGGCAGCGGTCGGCCAAGGCGCCGGCGCCTGTCCCGGCCCCGGCGTCCGAGCCGCTGCGTCTGGTGAAGGACGCCGCCCCCGCGGCTGCCGTCCCGCAGGACCTGACCGACAACCAGAAGGCCGTGCTTCAGGCCGCGATCGACGGCACGTCGACCAACGCCGCCATCGCCAAGGCGACCGGCATCAACCCCGGCTCGGTCACCCGCGCGGTCGACGCGCTGGTCAAGCGCGGGCTCCTCGCCAAGGACGGCACGACGATCCGTACGGAGGTCGCCGCATGAGCGCCAACCTCGCCCAGGCCGTGGCCGACGCCCGCGCGGCGGAGACCAACACCGAGCAGATCGCGCAGATCCTCGCCGTGGTCCAGGCCGTACAGGCGGCCACCCCCGCCCCGGCCGCGCACGCCGCCTGCAGCTGCTCGACGCAGAAGGCCAGCGGATCGTCCGCCGGGAAGGTCGCCGCGTGGATCGCGGGCGGTGCCGCCTGCGCCTGCGTCCTGGTCGGCCTGTTCCTCGCGGTCGCCCTGGTCGCCGTCGCCGTGACGGTCGGCGGCTGCGTGTCGTACCTGCTCATCCGCGAGATCCGGAAGGGGAAGTGACCATGCCCAAGCGCAACTACACCGCCGCACCGGCGGTCGCCATGACCGCCGTGTCCATGGTCCTCACCCTGGCCGTGGTCGTGATGTGGCTCGGGGACTCGATGCCGTGGCCCGTCGCCCTGGTCGTCGGACTCGGCATCGACGGCGGCTGGCTCGCGACCCTCGCGTACGACCGGCGCCTGGCCGCTCAGGGTGACCACAACACCACGGTCACCGTGGTCGGGTGGGCGTTCGGCGCGGTCGCGACCGGCGTCCTGGTCGCCCACGCGCTCACCGCCGACGGATCCGCCGGCGCATGGCTCGCCGTCGCCTGGCTGCCGATCGCGGCCAAGGCCTTGTGGCTCGTGCACGGTCTCTGGGAGCGGACCGCGCTCACCAAGACCGCCCTCGACCGGATCGCCACGATCCAGCAGGGCGCCCGCGATCAGGCGGCCATCGCCCGCGCCGAACTCCGTGCCGAGGCGGGCACCGAGGAGACCCGCCTCGACGCCGTGACGGGCGCCGGGAAGCGCGTCGCGGAGGCACAGGCCAAGGCGGCCAGGAGGCTCTCCGGCGCCTGGTCGGAGCTGGACGGAGTCCGGCAGGGCGACGGCACCGGTAGGGCTCTGACCTGCGTGACAGAGCGCGTCGCACCCGCGTCACAGGACGCGTCACAGCCCCGCTGGCAGCTCCCCGTCTGGGGCTCCTTCGAAGAACTGGCCGCCATCGAGGCACCCGCCCTGACGGACGACCAGATCGACGCGATCGTCGCGGAGCTCCGGGCCAGCACCAACCCGCCGATGTCGTACAACGCCCTCGCCCTCGCCTTCCGCAGGGCGGGCCACAGCGCCGGGGAGACCCGGCTCCGGGCGGCCTGGAAGCGCGTCACGACGTCTGAGGCGGTGGGCTCGTGATCGCCCTCGCCTACCTCGCCACCGTGGTGGTTGCCCTCGCGGTCCTGGCGGTGGCCCTGCGCCGCCGCCCGGTCCCGGCCCCCGCGCCGGTCCCGCCGGCGCCCGGACCCGACCGACTCCTGACCGACGGCACACCTGAGGTCCGGTTGATCCTCGCGGCCGCCACCCAGCTCGCCGACCTCGCCCACCGGATGGGAGCCGCAGCATGACCCGCCGACCCGCCATCCACGACGCGGCACCGAGCCTGGTCGTCTCGCACGGAGCCGACTTCTTCGGGCAGGACCACCACCTCCGCAAGGAGGTTGCCGCCCTCGCGTCCTGGGTCCAGACCTCCGTGCCGTACAACGACCGGAAGGCCGTGGCCTCACTGGTCGACGCCCTGGAGTTCCCGAAGCCCCGAACCTTCCCTGCTGCCGAAGCCGCGCTCGTCTCCGAGCAGCTGCTCACGGTCTCCCGGACCCGGCACCTCAAGCCGCGGGCGTCGGCCCTCGCCCGCGCCCTGGCCGACGCCGCCGCCCGCGCTGCCGCCGACGGCGAGTCGTGGGAGTGGACGGTCGAAGCCGCGTAACACCGAAGCCCCGCCGGCCTTTTCGGCTGGCGGGGCTTTCTTCGGTCCGTCAAACCCCAACAGCCCCAAGGGCCGTGTCGCGTGCCGGGGGGAACACCGGGCACGAAAGGTGCTTGGATTCTCTCCAGGAAATGCGAAACGGCCAGGGGGCCTAATCCCTGACCGCTTCTGACGTCCACCCGGTCTCCACAACCAAGGGACTCGTCTGTGTCCAGCGTACGGGACGCGTCAGCGTCTGCAACCCCCGAACCTCCGCGTGCCGCCACGCGGAACAGCAGCGGCCCCCGCTGCCACTGCGGCACGCCGATTGCCCATATTCCGGGCAAAGTGCCGCGTGTCTACTGCTCGGACCGCTGCCGGAAGGCCGCGAAGCGCGCAATTCAGCGCGGGATGACGTCCGGCAGCAACCCCGGACAGCTTGGGAAAGAAACAACAGAGTTTCCCGCACCCCGCCGACCTGCGGTTTCTCCGGACGGGGTGGATGGGGAGAGCCCGAGAGGCGACAGCCTCTCGGAAGGGCAGTCGCGAAGCGACGCCGCCCGCTTGCGCAAAGCGGCGCGGTACACCCGGCGCCGGACCCTATGGCGGATCACCGGCGACTCCGCGTGCAAGGGCTGCGGCCGGGCCCTGATGGACCCCGCGTCCGGCGTGATCGTCGCCCAGACCGCTGCCGGAACCTCCGTGGTCCTCGGCCTCATGCGGTGCGGGCGGATCTGGCTCTGCCCGGTCTGCGCCGCCGTGATCCGCCACCGCCGCGCCGAGGAGATCACCCAGGCCGTGGTCACCTGGCTCCAACAGGGCGGGACCGCCTACCTGGTGACCTTCACCGCCCGCCACGCGTACAAGGACGCGCTCGCCGACCTCATGGACGCTCTCCAGGGCACCCGCAAAACCGAGGACACCCCCCGGCGCCCCGGCGCCTACCAGCGGCTCATCACGGGCGGCACGTGGGCCGGACGGAAGGTCAGCGACGGCTGCCGGGCGAAGGACCAGGAGGGCATCCGCGACCGGATCGGCTACCTCGGGATGATCCGCGCGACGGAGGTGACCGTGGGTCAGGCCCACGGCTGGCACCCGCACATCCACGCGATCGTCCTCGTCGGCGGCCGGACCACCGGAGAGAAGGCGGCCAAGAGGATCACGGGCGCCTTCACGCCTGCCGAGGACCGGCTCACCGAGTGGGAAGACCACTGGCGCGCGACCTGGACCCGCACCCTCCAGGGCATCAATCCGAAGTTCCGGCCGACGGACGACTGCGAACGGGCCGACTGCCCGTGCGAGGGCAAGGGCCACGGCGTCGACTTCAAGCGGCTGCACACCGAGCGCGACGCGAACGACCTCGCCGAGTACATCGCCAAGACGCAGGACGGCAAGGCGCCGGCGCTCGAACTCGCCCGCGCCGACCTGAAAACCGCGGGCGGCGAGAACGTCACGCCGTTCGAACTCCTCGGCCGGATCGGAGACCTGACCGGAGGCGTTCCCGAGGACGACGCCCAGGGACAGGGCTCGCTGGAGTC
>NZ_JBHXCS010000022.1:0-5838 GCF_042725215.1 Corynebacterium sp. NPDC060344
GTCTTCAGAACTCATTTACCGCTCCTCGCACAAACCGGGATCGAATGGTTCTCCGAAGTCCGGACTGAAAGCCGGACTCCGCGGGTCATCCTGATCAGCTGTGTCCCGATAAACGCACTGGCTCGCCCATAGGTCAGCGGATCGGCGGAACCCCGCACCGCCACATGGGCGCGTGCGACACATCCACCCGGGGCGGGGCACCGGCGTGCCGCCCCCGCCCGGGCCCGGCTCCTGCCTAGGGTCGGCGGCCGTGAAGCCCTCCATTTGCCTCTGCATGATCGTGAAGAACGAGTCCGCCGTGATCGAGCGCTGTCTCGAATCCGTACGGGACCTCATCGACACCTGGGTCATCTCCGACACCGGTTCCACCGACGGCACCCAAGACCTGATCCGCAACGCCCTGCGCGGGATCCCCGGCGAGCTCCACGAGGAGCCGTGGACCGACTTCGGGCACAACCGGAGCCTCAACATCAGCCACGCCCGCGGGAAGGCCGACTACCTGCTGCTCCTCGACGCCGACCTCGTCCTGCGCCGCACCGGCCCGCTGCCCCCGCTCACCTCGGACTCGTACATGCTGCGCCACGAGGGCTCCACCGAGTACCGGATCAAGCGGCTGGTGCGCGCCGACCTCCCCTGGCGATACGAGGGCGTCACCCATGAGTACCTCACCTGCGACCGCCGTGACGAGAACGACCAGCGTCCGGGCGTGCAGGAGAACCTCGACGCGCTCGTCATCGAGGACTACGCCGACGGCGGCTCCCGGCACGACAAGTTCGAGCGCGACGCCCGCCTGCTCAGCGCCGAGTTCCAGCGCGACCCGTCGAACGCCCGTACCGTCTTCTACCTCGCCCAGACACTGCGCGACATGGGTGACACCGCGGGCGCGATCCGGCTCTACGAACACCGCGCGGCCATGGGCGGCTGGGAAGAGGAGGTGTACTACGCCCTGCTCCAAGTAGGCGTGCTGCACGGCGACTCGGGCGACTGGCCGGCCGCCATGGACGCGCTGTCGCGCGCCTGGGAGTTCCGGCCCAGCCGCTTGGAGGCCTGCTACGAACTGGCTTCCCGGTTGCGAGTGTTGGGCCGCAACCACACCGCGCACGCGATCACCGGGGCCGTCCTCGATCGATCGGCACCGGATGACCTCCTCTTCGTCCAGCCCTGGGTGTACCAGTGGGGGTTGCTCTTCGAGCACTCCATCACCGCGTACTGGGTAGGCGACATGGACACCTCGCTGCGGGCCTGCGACCAGCTCCTGTCCCTGCCCGAACTCCCCGAGGCCTATCGCCGACAGACCGAGACCAACCGCGGCTTCGCCCTCGCCCAAAGCCGCCCGGACGGCACTGTTTCACGTGAAACATCCCTCCCTGTTTCACGTGAAACATCGGAGCCCTCGCCCTCGCCGGTCTAGCTGTATTGCCCCGGGAGGTTGTGGACGGGTGATCGAGGTCTCGGCTGAGGAGTCTTGAACGGGTGAGGGCCTTCCGGGTTCGGTGTGGATTGCGACGTCTACACCGACCGAAAGGCCCTCATGCCCCACCGTAATGCACCCCTGACCGAGACCGGACGGCTGCGCCTGGCCCGCTGCGTGGTCGAGGACGGCTGGCCGCTGCGGCGGGCCGCCGAACGCTTCCAGGTGTCCCCGACCACGGCCCAGCGGTGGGCCGACCGCTACCGGGAGCGGGGTGAGGCCGGTATGAGCGACCACTCGTCCCGCCCGCACCGCAGCCCGCGCCGGACCCCGAACCGCACCGAACGCAGGATCATCAAAGTCCGCCTCTCACGCCGCTGGGGACCGGCCCGCATCGCCCACCTCCTGGGCCTGGCGCCCTCGACCGTGCACCGCGTCCTCACCCGCTACCGGCTGGCCCGCCTGGACCATCTGGACCGGGCCACCGGCCGTGTCATACGCCGCTACGAACGCGAACGCCCTGGTGAGCTCGTCCACGTGGACATCAAGAAACTCGGCAACATCCCCGACGGCGGCGGCCACAAGACCCTGGGCCGCCAGGCCGGCCGAAAGAAGCGGCCCCGCCTGGGCTACAGCTACATCCACACCGCCGTCGACGACCACTCCCGCCTCGCCTACAGCGAGATCCTCACCGACGAGAAGAAGGAAACCGCCACCGCCTTCTGGCAGCGCGCACACGCCTACTTCACCAGCGTCGGGATCAGCGTCGAACGCGTCCTGACCGACAACGGCTCCTGCTACAAGTCCCACGCCTGGCGCGACACCCTGGCAGCGGCCGGGATCACCCACAAGCGAACCCGGCCCTACCGGCCACAAACCAACGGCAAAGTCGAACGCCTCAACCGCACCCTCGCGGAGGAATGGGCCTACGCAAAGCCCTACCAGTCAGAGCAAGAACGACGCGACGCCTTCCCCCACTGGCTGCACTTCTACAATCACCACCGCGGACACACCGCGCTCGCAGGCAAACCACCCGCCAGCCGCGTCCCCAACCTCACAGGGCAATACACCTAGGGCGGCAGCGTGCGCACTCGCACGGCGGGAACTCGACGCCGACCCGTCGTAGTAGCCGAAGGCCCGGAACCGGGCGATGTCGGCTGGGGTGTGTCCAGTTAACGGCTGATCTTGGTTTTGAGGTTCAGTTGTTGGCTGGGGTGAGCCGGCCCTCGAAGGCGATCTGGAAGGCGTTCAGGGGTGCCTTCCAGCGCATGGTCCACCTCTTGCGGCTCTTGCCGGTCGGGTCGAGGCTCATCAGTGCCAGGTAGACGCACTTCAGGGCCGCGGCCTCGGTGGGGAAGTGTCCGCGGGCCCGGACGGCCTTGCGTATCCGCGCGTTGACGGACTCGATGGCGTTCGTCGAGCAGATGACCGTGCGGATCTCGACGTCGAAGGAGAGGAAGGGCACGAACTCGGCCCAGGCGCTCTCCCAGAGCTTGATGATCGCCGGGTACTTCTTCCCCCAGGCGTCCTGGAACTCTCCGAAGCGTTCGGCTGCCGCGCTCTCGTTCGGGGCGGTGTAGACGGGCTTGAGCGCCTTGGCGATCTTGTCCCAGTCCTGGCGGCCCGCGTATCGGAAGCTGTTGCGCAGGAGGTGAACGATGCACGTCTGAACAATTGTTCGGGGCCAGACCGCCTCAACCGCGTCGGGCAGCCCCTTGAGTCCGTCGCAGACCAGCATCAGCACGTCGTCCACGCCGCGGTTCTTGAGCTCGGTGAAGACCTGCAGCCAGTATTTCGCGCCTTCGCCGCCATCGCCGGCCCAGATACCGAGGATGTCCCGGGTGCCCTCGACGGTGACGGCCATGACCACGTAGATGGGCCGATTCGCGACCTTGCCGTCCCGGATCTTGACGTTGATGGCGTCCACGAACAGGACGGGGTAGACGCGGTCGAGTGGCCGGTTGGACCATTCGGCCATGCCCTCCATCACCTGGTCGGTGATGGTGGAGATGGTCTGCCTGGAGACCTCGGCGCCGTAGATCTCGGCCAGATGCGCGGAGATCTCCCCGTGGGTAAGACCCTTCGCTGACAGCGACAGCACCATCTCGTCCACGCCGGTCAGCCGGCGCTGCCGCTTGCGCACGATCTGCGGCTCGAAGCTGCCGGCCACGTCCCGGGGCACCTTGACCTCGACCGGCCCGACATCGGTCAGCACGGTCTTGGACCGGGTGCCGTTGCGGCTGTTGCCGCTGTTCTTCCCCACCGGATCATGCTTGTCGTACCCGAGGTGATCGGTGATCTCGCCCTCCAGGGCGGACTCCAGCACCCGCTTGGTCAACTGCTGCAGCAGCCCGCCCGCACCGGTCAACTGCATGCCCTCGGTCCGGGCCCGCTCGACCAGCATCGCGATCAACTGCTCGTCCGACGTGGCCACACCCACCGGCTCAGCCACGGACTCGTGCTCGATCGTCATCTCACTCACTTGGCGTCTCCATGATCAACAGATCCGCCGTTTATTAGACACTCCCGTCGGCTGCGGTCCGGTGAATGACCGGGCCGGGTTCGCCGGACATCGTCACGCGGATCTCGCTGCTCGGTCGAGCGAACTGGTACTCAGCTTGATCTTTAACCTCGTTGTTCTTTCAAGCGGACATGTTCGGTGAGTGTCTCTGCTCGTTTCACTGTCTTGCCAGGCTCGTGTCGTGGGGCTGGCCTGCGGTTTTTCGACCCGGGTGGGCGTCCGGGACCGGGCAGGGATGGTTGGGGCACGCCTGCCGGCTGGGCGGTCTTCGCGCGGAGGTGCCGGAACCCGCGGCGGACTCGGGCGGGAGTGAGCCGGCGGGGTTCCGCGGGCCGTTCCCAGGGGCGGCGGAGGTCCTCGGCGAGCGGGCGGGCGAGGCGGAGCTGGGTGTGGGCGGCGATGATCAGCCAGGTCCACAGATCGGCGGTGTGCGGGTCGCGGACCTTGGGGACGGTCCAGCCGAGAGTCTGCTTGAAGAGGCGGAAGGTGTGCTCGAGGTCGAAGCGCCGGAGGAATGCCTGCCACCGCAGGTCGATGTCCTGGCTCGTCATCCCGGTCTTGGAGGACCAGAGCCAGACCGGTTTCGGGTCGCGGTCACCAGGGAGGTGCTCGACCTTCAGCCGGAGTAACGTGCCGTGGATCAGGGGGAGTTCACCGCAGTGATCGAGCCAGGGGCCTCGGGCTTGCAGGCGTGGGTGCATGCGGTCCCAGGCAAGGGTCTCTGCCGCGCCGTAGTGGGTGGTGGTGCTGGCGGTGGTGTGGTCTGGGGTGTGCCAGGAGTCGGGTTTGGAGAAGGTGAGGACACCGCCGTGCTTGCGGGGCTGCCCGCCGCGTGGGGTGGAGCGGCGCGGGCCGGCGTCGCGGAGCATGACCCGGTCCGAGCGCAGCCGGCCGACCAGCTCGACGGGCAGGTCGGCCAGGACGTAGGCGAGGCGGGTGACGTCGTAGCCGGCGTCCACGACGACGAGGATGTCCTGGTCGCCAGGCTTCCACTGGCCTGCCCGCAGGAGCCGGGTGAAGACGTCGCGGAGCTGGGTGGCGGTCACCGCGGTGGCGTCGTCGGCCGGTCCCAGACGGATCGCGTCCAGTACCGCGGTCCACGAGGTCCGTCCCGTTTCCAGGGCGGCGACGAAGGAGTAGGGCCAGCCGGGGATCATCTGGTCCGCACTGCGGCCTCGCCCGTATACGTGGCAGAACAACAGGTCCGGGCTGGTGGGAGCGTCGGGCCGCAGCCAGTTGCTCACATCCACCGCGAGGACGATCCGCCCGTCGGCAGCCCTCGGCAACGGCGTGGAGGCCAGCAGCCGGCGCAACCGGGCGGGCTCCAGCCAGCCGTGGTTGACAGCGTCGTACATCGCTCCGTGCCCACGCCGGTGCTCGGCCGTCAACGTCAGCTCAACCAGCGACCTGACCGGCCCGTCCGCACACAGCACCGCGTCCGCGAGCTCGAAAAGCGTGTCCGCACGGGCATACAGGCAGTCGTAGAACTCCACACGAAAGCGGGACAGGACACCCAACGCCTCGACGCCGGAAACATCAACAGGGAAACTCATCCTCAGCGGCCGTTCCTCGACACTTCGTTACTCGACATCTCGAAGCGTGGAGGGCGGCCGCCTCGCGTGCCCCCGGAAGCGGTAGATCTCAGCAGGTCGGATGACATGCGAGGTTAAAGATCAAGCTGAGAAGCTGGCTGCTTACAACAAGCTGGCCGGTCCGGCCGTCAAGGCCGGGGGCGGTCGGATCCTCGCCCGTGACAGTCGGGTCGTGGCGCATGACGCCGGAATCGCCGAGCGCACCGTCCTGATCGAGTTCGACAGCTTCGAGCAGGCCGTCGCGGCGCACGAGAGTGCGGCCTACCAGGAGGCGCTGATCGCCCTCTCCGACGGCGTCGAGCGCGACTTCCGCA
>NZ_JBHXCS010000023.1:0-5219 GCF_042725215.1 Corynebacterium sp. NPDC060344
AGGACCGCACCGTGAGGGTGTGGTGGAAAGTTTTTCGGTGTGGGATGAGCCCGCGGCCTATCAGCTTGTTGGTGGGGTAATGGCCCACCAAGGCGACGACGGGTAGCCGGCCTGAGAGGGCGACCGGCCACACTGGGACTGAGACACGGCCCAGACTCCTACGGGAGGCAGCAGTGGGGAATATTGCACAATGGGCGAAAGCCTGATGCAGCGACGCCGCGTGAGGGATGACGGCCTTCGGGTTGTAAACCTCTTTCAGCAGGGAAGAAGCGAAAGTGACGGTACCTGCAGAAGAAGCGCCGGCTAACTACGTGCCAGCAGCCGCGGTAATACGTAGGGCGCAAGCGTTGTCCGGAATTATTGGGCGTAAAGAGCTCGTAGGCGGCTTGTCACGTCGGATGTGAAAGCCCGAGGCTTAACCTCGGGTCTGCATTCGATACGGGCTAGCTAGAGTGTGGTAGGGGAGATCGGAATTCCTGGTGTAGCGGTGAAATGCGCAGATATCAGGAGGAACACCGGTGGCGAAGGCGGATCTCTGGGCCATTACTGACGCTGAGGAGCGAAAGCGTGGGGAGCGAACAGGATTAGATACCCTGGTAGTCCACGCCGTAAACGTTGGGAACTAGGTGTTGGCGACATTCCACGTCGTCGGTGCCGCAGCTAACGCATTAAGTTCCCCGCCTGGGGAGTACGGCCGCAAGGCTAAAACTCAAAGGAATTGACGGGGGCCCGCACAAGCAGCGGAGCATGTGGCTTAATTCGACGCAACGCGAAGAACCTTACCAAGGCTTGACATATACCGGAAAGCATTAGAGATAGTGCCCCCCTTGTGGTCGGTATACAGGTGGTGCATGGCTGTCGTCAGCTCGTGTCGTGAGATGTTGGGTTAAGTCCCGCAACGAGCGCAACCCTTGTCCTGTGTTGCCAGCATGCCCTTCGGGGTGATGGGGACTCACAGGAGACCGCCGGGGTCAACTCGGAGGAAGGTGGGGACGACGTCAAGTCATCATGCCCCTTATGTCTTGGGCTGCACACGTGCTACAATGGCCGGTACAATGAGCTGCGATACCGTGAGGTGGAGCGAATCTCAAAAAGCCGGTCTCAGTTCGGATTGGGGTCTGCAACTCGACCCCATGAAGTCGGAGTTGCTAGTAATCGCAGATCAGCATTGCTGCGGTGAATACGTTCCCGGGCCTTGTACACACCGCCCGTCACGTCACGAAAGTCGGTAACACCCGAAGCCGGTGGCCCAACCCGTAAGGGAGGGAGCTGTCGAAGGTGGGACTGGCGATTGGGACGAAGTCGTAACAAGGTAGCCGTACCGGAAGGTGCGGCTGGATCACCTCCTTTCTAAGGAGCACAGTACCGATTGCAGACAAATGTTCTGCACGGTCAGCTCATGGGTGGAACGTTGATTAGTTGGCACGGTTTCCAAAACATCCTGTAAGTACTGCTTCGGCGTGGAAAACAGTGATGGTGGCGGGGATCGTGCTTGGCACGTTGTTGGGTATCTGAGGGTACGGCCGAAAGGCTGTCCTTCTGCGATGCCGGCCCCAGTGAACTCGCCAGCTTGTCTGGTGGGGTGATGGGTGGCTGGTCGTTGCTTGAGAACTACACAGTGGACGCGAGCATCTGTAGGCCAAGTTTTTAAGGGCACACGGTGGATGCCTTGGCACCAGGAACCGATGAAGGACGTGAGAGGCCGCGATAGGCCCCGGGGAGCTGCCAACTGAGCTTTGATCCGGGGGTGTCCGAATGGGGAAACCCGGCAGTCGTCATGGGCTGTCACCCACTGCTGAACACATAGGCAGTGTGGAGGGAACGCGGGGAAGTGAAACATCTCAGTACCCGCAGGAAGAGAAAACAACCGTGATTCCGGGAGTAGTGGCGAGCGAAACCGGATGAGGCCAAACCGTATGCGTGTGATACCCGGCAGGGGTTGCGCATGCGGGGTTGTGGGAATTCTTTTGACCGGTCTGCCGGCCGGTCGGCGAGTCAGAAACCGTTGATGTAGTCGAAGGACATGCGAAAGGTCCGGCGTAGAGGGTAAGACCCCCGTAGACGAAACATCAGCGGCTTGCTTAAGAATCTCCCAAGTAGCACGGGGCCCGAGAAATCCCGTGTGAATCTGGCGGGACCACCCGCTAAGCCTAAATATTCCCTGGTGACCGATAGCGGATAGTACCGTGAGGGAATGGTGAAAAGTACCGCGGGAGCGGAGTGAAATAGTACCTGAAACCGTGTGCCTACAAGCCGTGGGAGCGTCGCCGTTGTTCTTCGGAACAACGGTCGTGACTGCGTGCCTTTTGAAGAATGAGCCTGCGAGTTAGCGGTGTGTAGCGAGGTTAACCCGTGTGGGGAAGCCGTAGCGAAAGCGAGTCCGAATAGGGCGATTGAGTTGCACGCTCTAGACCCGAAGCGGAGTGATCTAGCCATGGGCAGGTTGAAGCGGAGGTAAGACTTCGTGGAGGACCGAACCCACCAGGGTTGAAAACCTGGGGGATGACCTGTGGTTAGGGGTGAAAGGCCAATCAAACTCCGTGATAGCTGGTTCTCCCCGAAATGCATTTAGGTGCAGCGTCACGTGTTTCTTGCCGGAGGTAGAGCACTGGATAGGCGATGGGCCCTACCGGGTTACTGACCTTAGCCAAACTCCGAATGCCGGTAAGTGAGAGCGTGGCAGTGAGACTGTGGGGGATAAGCTCCATGGTCGAGAGGGAAACAGCCCAGAGCATCGACTAAGGCCCCTAAGCGTACGCTAAGTGGGAAAGGATGTGGAGTCGCAGAGACAACCAGGAGGTTGGCTTAGAAGCAGCCACCCTTGAAAGAGTGCGTAATAGCTCACTGGTCAAGTGATTCCGCGCCGACAATGTAGCGGGGCTCAAGCGTACCGCCGAAGTCGTGTCATTGCAGCAATAGGGCCAACGCCCGCTGTGATGGGTAGGGGAGCGTCGTGTGCCGGGTGAAGCAGCAGCGGAAGCTAGTTGTGGACGGTTCACGAGTGAGAATGCAGGCATGAGTAGCGATACACACGTGAGAAACGTGTGCGCCGATTGACTAAGGGTTCCTGGGTCAAGCTGATCTGCCCAGGGTAAGTCGGGACCTAAGGCGAGGCCGACAGGCGTAGTCGATGGACAACCGGTTGATATTCCGGTACCCGCTTTGAAACGCCCAATATCGAATCAGGCGATGCTAAGTCCGTGAAGCCGTTCCGGACCCTTCGGGGAAAGGAAAGTGGTGGAGCCGACGAACCAGACTTGTAGTAGGTAAGCGATGGGGTGACGCAGGAAGGTAGTCCAGCCCGGGCGGTGGTAGTCCCGGGGTAAGGGTGTAGGCCGAGGGGTAGGCAAATCCGTCCCTCATTAAGGCTGAGACCTGATGCCGAGCCGATTGTGGTGAAGTGGATGATCCTATGCTGTCGAGAAAAGCCTCTAGCGAGTTTCATGGCGGCCCGTACCCTAAACCGACTCAGGTGGTCAGGTAGAGAATACCGAGGCGTTCGGGTGAACTATGGTTAAGGAACTCGGCAAAATGCCCCCGTAACTTCGGGAGAAGGGGGGCCATCACTGGTGATCGGATTTACTCCGTGAGCTGGGGGTGGCCGCAGAGACCAGCGAGAAGCGACTGTTTACTAAAAACACAGGTCCGTGCGAAGCCGTAAGGCGATGTATACGGACTGACGCCTGCCCGGTGCTGGAACGTTAAGGGGACCGGTTAGTGCGCTTTCGGGCGTGCGAAGCTGAGAACTTAAGCGCCAGTAAACGGCGGTGGTAACTATAACCATCCTAAGGTAGCGAAATTCCTTGTCGGGTAAGTTCCGACCTGCACGAATGGCGTAACGACTTCTCGACTGTCTCAACCATAGGCCCGGTGAAATTGCACTACGAGTAAAGATGCTCGTTTCGCGCAGCAGGACGGAAAGACCCCGGGACCTTTACTATAGTTTGATATTGGTGTTCGGTTCGGCTTGTGTAGGATAGGTGGGAGACTTTGAAGCAGCCACGCCAGTGGTTGTGGAGTCGCCGTTGAAATACCACTCTGGTCGTGCTGGATGTCTAACCTCGGTCCGTGATCCGGATCAGGGACAGTGTCTGATGGGTAGTTTAACTGGGGCGGTTGCCTCCTAAAGAGTAACGGAGGCGCCCAAAGGTTCCCTCAGCCTGGTTGGCAATCAGGTGTTGAGTGTAAGTGCACAAGGGAGCTTGACTGTGAGACCGACGGGTCGAGCAGGGACGAAAGTCGGGACTAGTGATCCGGCGGTGGCTTGTGGAAGCGCCGTCGCTCAACGGATAAAAGGTACCCCGGGGATAACAGGCTGATCTTCCCCAAGAGTCCATATCGACGGGATGGTTTGGCACCTCGATGTCGGCTCGTCGCATCCTGGGGCTGGAGTCGGTCCCAAGGGTTGGGCTGTTCGCCCATTAAAGCGGTACGCGAGCTGGGTTTAGAACGTCGTGAGACAGTTCGGTCCCTATCCGCTGCGCGCGCAGGAATATTGAGAAGGGCTGTCCCTAGTACGAGAGGAC
Organism: Corynebacterium sp. NPDC060344; assembly: GCF_042725215.1. Taxonomy (NCBI): domain Bacteria; kingdom Bacillati; phylum Actinomycetota; class Actinomycetes; order Mycobacteriales; family Corynebacteriaceae; genus Corynebacterium; species Corynebacterium sp. NPDC060344. The sequence continues at coordinate 4,527 of NZ_JBHXCS010000023.1, forward strand.
CGGGACGGACGAACCTCTGGTGTGCCAGTTGTCCTGCCAAGGGCATGGCTGGTTGGCTACGTTCGGGAGGGATAACCGCTGAAAGCATCTAAGCGGGAAGCCTGCTTCAAGATGAGTATTCCCACCTCCTTGAGAGGGTAAGGCTCCCAGTAGACGACTGGGTTGATAGGCCAGATGTGGAAGCCCGGTAACGGGTGGAGCTGACTGGTACTAATAGGCCGAGGGCTTGTCCTCAGTTGCTCGCGTCCACTGTGTTAGTTCTGAAGTAACGAACTGTGTCCATATCCGGTTGGTTAACTTCATAGTGTTTCGGTGGTCATAGCGTTAGGGAAACGCCCGGTTACATTTCGAACCCGGAAGCTAAGCCTTTCAGCGCCGATGGTACTGCAGGGGGGACCCTGTGGGAGAGTAGGACGCCGCCGAACAATCATTGTGGGAAAGCCCCGCACCTTTAATGGTGCGGGGCTTTTCTGCGTTCTGGACCAGGTCCGTGTGGACTCGGCCCGGGCCTACCAGTCGGCGGGGTAGCTCTTGAGGCTGCTCGTGTCGAGCGTCCACCGGCCGGCGGGGACGGTGTCCCCGAAGGAGTAGGGGATCTTCTTGCGGTAGCGGATGCCGTCGGGCCCATCCGAGGGGTCGCTGTGGACCATGACGGTCTTCTTGTCCTTGCGGGGGTCCACCACGACATAGAGC
>NZ_JBHXCS010000024.1:0-4752 GCF_042725215.1 Corynebacterium sp. NPDC060344
GCCCCGGACCTCCCCTGTGGGTCCGGGACTCCTTCGCGTCATCGGTCCTAGGCCTTGACCTCGGCGTTCTGGCAGGCCGTCAGCAGCCAGCGGCCGTCGTCGCCGCGGGTCATCACGTACAGCGGGGCGCCCTCGGAGTCGCCCTGCGCCGAGTGGTAGACCTGGCGGACCTTGACCGCGGCCACGTCGGGGCGCAGGAACTGCAGGTGCGCCACCTCGTAGGTGACCCGGCCGTCCCAGTTCGACGCGGGCAGCACGGCCCGGGTGAACTCGGCGATCGCGTCGAGGCCGATGAGCACCTTGCCGTGCGCGGTGGTCCAGAGCGCGTCCCGGTGGAAGAGGGCGAGGAAGCCTTCCGGATCCTTGGCCCGCTGGGTGCGCTCGACGGTGGCGACGACCTGCCTGATCGCTTCGACGTCCGCGGGGGCTCCGACGGACGGGTGCTGTTCGCTCATGGATCGATCGTGCTTCCTCAAGCATGGTTGAGGTCAAGCGATATGATCACATTGCCGTATGACCACGACGAAGACCCTCTACCTGCTCTGTTCCGCCGCCCCGCCCGTTTTCGACGTGGCCCGTGTGATCGAGGACGCCCAGGCCCGCGGCTGGGACGTCTGCCTCGGGCTCACCCCCACCGCCGCGCACTGGGTCTCCGGGAGCCTGGACGGGCTCGCCGTCCTGACGGGGCATCCGGTGCGGTGGCAGTACAAGTTCCCCGGGGAGGCCGACGTATGGCCGGCGGCCGACGCCCTGCTCTTCGCCCCGGCCACCTTCAACTCCCTCAACTCCTGGGCACTCGGCCTGACCGACCGGTTCGCCGTGGGCGTGGCCGCCGAGGCGGTCGGCAAGGAGGGCGTCCCCGTCGTCGCCATGCCGTGCCTGAACTCCGCCCTCTCCTCCCACCCGCAGTTCGACCAGTCCCTGGCCGTCCTGCGCGGCGCCGGCGTCACCGTCCTGTACGGCGATGACGGCTTCACCCCCGGCCCGGCCGGCCCGGACGCCCCGCCGCACTTCCCGTGGCAGACGGCCCTGGACGCGGTGACGAACGGCCGGTGAGCGGCCGGGCCAGGACGGGCCGGCTGCGCTGTTCGTCGGTCATCGGGCGATGCTCACAGACGTACGCCGCCCCGCGCACGCCATTTCACATGCCGGATCCCGCGCCCGCCTCGAGCTGCCGGAAGAAGGCCCGGACGTCCCCCACCAGCAGCTCCGGCACCTCCATCGCGGGGAAGTGGCCGCCCTTGTCGTAGGAGGTCCAGCGCACGACGGTGTCGGTGCGCGCGGCGACGTGCCGCAGCGGGATGAAGTTGTCCCGGGGGAAGTCGGCGAGCGCGGTCGGGGTGCGGGAGACCTCGGGCGGCTGCCCGTAGTAGTCGGCGTGGGCCCGCTCGTGGTAGATCCGCGCGGCGGAGCCGGCCGTGCCGGTCAGCCAGTACAGCATCACGTTGGTCAGCACCTGGTCCCGGTCCGGCGGGCAGGCCGGGTCGCTCCACTCGGCGAACTTCTCCCCGATCCAGGCCAGCAGCCCGACGGGCGAGTCATTGAGGGCGTACGCGAGGGTCTGCGGGCGGGTCGCCTGGATGTCGGCGTAGCCCTGCCGCTCGCGCGCCCAGGTCCGATACCGCTCCCAGGAGGCCCGCGTGCGCTCCCGCTCGGCCTCGTCCAGCGGCGCGAGTTCCTGCTCCGTGGGCTCCGCGGTGGCCCCGCCGCCCGGCAGCAGGTTGAGGTGGACCCCGCTGACGCGGTCGGGGTGGAGGCGGCCCAGTTCCCGGGAGACCGCCGCTCCCCAGTCGCCGCCCTGGACTCCGTACCGCTCGTACCCGAGTCTCTGCATCAGCACCGCGAAGGCGCGCGCGACCCTCTTGAACTCCCAGCCCCGCTCGGTGGTCGGCCCGGACAGGGTGAAGCCGGGGATCGACGGCAACACCAGGTGGAAGGCGTCGGCCGGGTCCCCGCCGTGTGCCCGGGGGTCCGTCAGGGGGCCGGCGACACGCTGGAACTCCACGAGGGAGCCGGGCCAGCCGTGGGTCATCAGCAGCGGCCGGGCGGCCGGTTCGGGCGAGCGCAGGTGCGCGAAGTGCACCCGGGCCCCGTCGATGACGGTGGTGTACTGCGGCCAGGAGTTCAGGCGCGCCTCGGCGGCCCGCCAGTCGTACCCGCCGCGCCAGTGGCGGGCGAGCGCGCGCACCTCGCCGAGCGGCATCCCGTACGCCCGGCCCGCGTCCGGCAGCTCGTCGGGCCAGCGGGCCCGGTCCAGCCGCTCGGCCAGGTCGTTCAGCTCGCGCTGCGGCACGTCGAGCCGGAACGGCCGCGCCCACTCACCAAGATCGCTCATGCGGTGGATGGTAGGGGTGGGCGGGGCCGCCGCTCACGCCGCATAGAGGTCGAAGGTCGACCCCCGCTTGGGACCGGCCGCCACGTCGAGCGCCGGATCCACGGTCAGCATCGCCTGGTGCAGCCGCTGCAACTGCGGCGACGGCTCCACGCCCAGGTCTTCGATCAGCCGGCCGCGCAGCCTGCGGTACACGTCCAGGGCCGTGGCCTGGCGCCCCGACCGGTACAGCGCGACCATCGCCTGCGAGTGCAGCCCCTCGTGCTGCGGGTGGCGGGCGATCAGCTCGGTGAGCTCGGCGAGCAGTTCGGTGTGGCGCCCGAGCCGCAGGTCCACATCGATCCGCCGCTCCACGGTGACCAGCCGGCTCTCCTCCAGCCGCATCACCTCGATCTCCAGGATCGGCCCCACCCGTACGTCGACCAGGGCCGGCCCCTGCCACAGCGCCAGCGCGGCGCGCAGCAGGTCCGCCGCGCTCTCGTCGTCGCCGCCCTCGAACGCCCGCTGCCCCTGGCCGACGAGGCTCTCGTACTCGTGCACGTCCACCGACTCCGGCGGGATCTGCAGCAGGTAGCCGCCGTGCCGGGTGGCCAGCACGTCCTTGGCGCCGCCGGGCTCGCCGGGGCCCATGGCGGTGCCGAGTCTGCGGCGCAGTTGGAGTATGTACGTCTGCAGGGTGGTCAGAGCGCTCTGAGGCAGGTCGGTGCCCCAGATCTCTTCCATGAGCGTGGGCACCGGCATCACCCGCCCCGGGTACAGGGCGAGGAGCGTCAGGATCTGCCGCGGCTTGCGGGCGGTCGGGACGATCGAGCCCCCGTTGACCTCAGCACTCAACGGACCCAGAACCTGAATTTTCACGGTCTCCTCCGTAAGTCGTCGAATTCCCCTCGTATTTCGGCCTTCGACTGAGGCACGGTAGCCGGGCCCTGCGCAATGTCTCCGAATTCTCGAGGCCCTTTTGAGCCCCTCTCCACGGGTCAAACCGCCGGTCGGCGGCCCTGTCAGTCCCGTGTCCCGCCCACCTCCCGTGCCGGGGCCGGTGGTGCTGGCAACCGCGGTCCGCCGGTTTCACCCGCGAATATCGCGGCGGTTGCCCATTTCGTCGACCGTGTGTCCGGTTGTGATGTGGGGGAAATCCGTTCCGGGACGCTCGGCTCGCGATCGGTCTGCTTCTGTTTCTGTTTCTGCTTTCGGCGGCTGTGGCACGGGAAGCGGTGCCTTCCACAGCGGAAGCACCGCGCCGCCGCGGGTCCCGCCCGGATCCCCGTGCCCGTACCCCTTCACACCCCGGTCCGTCAGATCCGTACGAGGCGCTCGCCGTCGGCCTCGCCGGCCGCGGCCAGGCTGTCCGGGCCCGCCATGAGGATCGAGCGCTGCAGTCGCCGCAGCGCGGCGGACGGCTCCAGCCCGAGCTCGCGTACGAGGGTGGCGCGCAGCCGCTGGTAGACGTCCAGGGCCTCGCCGCGGCGGCCGGAGCGGTGCAGGGCGAGCATGAACTGCCCGTGGAGGTTCTCGTGGGTGCGGTAGCGGCTGGCCAGCACGGTGAGCTCGGCCAGCAGTTCGCGGTGGCGGCCCAGTCTCAAGTCGGCCTCGATGCGCTGGTCGAGCGCGCACAGCCGGGTCTCCTCCAGCCGCAGCGTCTCCATGTCGAGCTGGGCCCCGCCGTGTACGTCGGCGAAGGCGGAGCCGGACCACAGTGCCAGGGCCTCGCGCAGCATCCGCGCGGCGCCGGGGAAGTCCCCGGCGTCCATGGCCCGGTAGCCCATGCCCGCGAGCCGGTCGAACTCCCGGACGTCCAGCTTGCCGCCGCCGCTGTCCAGCAGGTAGCCGCCGGGCAGGGTGACGAGCACGTCCTTCGCGGTGCGCTCGGGCCGTTCGGCTCCGTCCGCCTGCCCCGCGGCCGCCTCGTCCTTGCGCTTGCCCGCCTCCAGCGCGGTCGCGATGAGCGCGCGCAGTTGCAGGACGTAGGTCTGGAGGGTGGTGCGGGCGCTGCGGGGCGGCTCCTCGCCCCACAGCTCCTCTATGAGTGCCGCGACGGGCACCACTTGGTCCGCGTGCAGCGCCAGGAGCGCCAGCACTTGGCGGGGCTTGGGGGCGGTCGGCGTGATCGAGACACCGTTCACCCGCACCGCCAGTGCGCCCAGTACATCGATGTTCACGCTGAATCCCCCTGGTCCGTGGATGAGTCTCGCCCCACTCAAGGCTTGACCAGTAAAAAACAGGGCTAACGGTTTGTCAATATCAAACCGTCCACGCTGTTTTTTATAGGCAGATGCGAGCCCGTCGCGAGCACAGGGCACCTGACCTGCACTTTTATCCAATCCAGAAAGATCGGAATCGGGGAGCCGCCCGCCGCAGGCTCCCCATAGGTGGATCAAAGGGGCACTACAGCGACGCTATCCAAATAGAAGAGACCGATC
>NZ_JBHXCS010000025.1:0-4431 GCF_042725215.1 Corynebacterium sp. NPDC060344
GCACCGGGGCCCTTGCCGTCGCCCTGGTCGACGGACGGTGAACCGGACGGTGTGGCCGGATCCTTGCCGTCCTGCGCGGCGGGCTGGCCGCGGTCGCTGCGGACGGTGGCGAACACGCCGCCGCCGATGGCCAGCAGGACGGCGACGAGCACCGCGACGACCACCGTGCCCGGCCGGTCCGTGAACCGGTCGCGCGCGGGGGCGGGCGCGGGGGCAGCGGGTGCGACCGGCCACGGCTGGGGCGGCGGACCGAAAGCACCGGGGCCGCGTGGTTCGATCGGGGGCCCGAAGCCGACGGGCGCCGAGGGGCTGTGCCCGTCGGGGTTCGGCTGTTCGCCGAAAGGGGGACCGGTCATGGGGAGAGTCTGTCCCGTCCATCAGTCTTTCTAGAATAGATTTTTAGACTACTTCCCCGAGGTCTCGCCCTCCAGGGCCGGGGGACGCCCGGCGCCGCGCCCCGGGGTGTCCTCCTGGGATGCTGGGGGGTGAGTGAACAGAGGTGTTCGGGATGCCGAGGATGGAGTTGCGGCCGCATCAGCGGGAGGCCGTCGACGCGGTGCTGAAGGCCTTCGAGGTGCCCGCCCGCGGCGGGATGCCCGGGCGGGGGCTGCGTACACAGGTCGTGATGGCCACCGGGTCGGGCAAGTCGCTCGTCGCGGCCCGCAGCGCGGCCGAACTGCGGGCCCGGCGGGTGCTGGTGCTGGTGCCGTCCCTGGACCTGCTCGCCCAGAGCGAGGCCGCGTGGCGCGCGGCCGGGCGTACGGGTCCGGTGCTGGGGGTGTCCTCGCTGCGCGAGTCCGAGGCGGGGTTCGCGAACACGACCGTCCCGCAGGAGCTGGTGCGCTGGACCGCGCACCTGGAGCAGGTCACCGTGTTCTCCACCTACGCCTCGCTGGGCCTGGGCACGCTGGAGCGTGCGCACCGGGGCGGGCTTCCCGCCTGGGACCTCGTGGTCGTGGACGAGGCACACCGTACGTCCGGGCGGCTCGGGCGGCCCTGGGCGGTGGTGCACGACAACGCCCGGATTCCCGCCGCGCGGCGGCTGTACATGACCGCGACGCCCCGGCTGTGGCAGGCCGGGGAGGGGGGCGAGGAGGAGCCGGGCGCGGCGGGCGGGCTGGTCGCGTCCATGGACGACGACCCCGAGGGGCCGTTCGGTGCCCGCGCTCACACCCTGACGCTGTCGCAGGCCATCGACCGGCACATCGTCGCTCCCTACCGGGTCGTGTGCCTGGACATCACCGATGCCGCGTTCCAGGCCGCGAAGCTGCTCGGCGCGGAGCAGACGTCCGACAAGGTCCGCGGGATCCGGATGGCGGCCCTGCAGACGGCCGTGGTGAAGGCCGCCGCTTCGGAGGGCTTCGCGCGCACCCTGGTCTTCCACCACCAGGTCAAGGAGGCCGAGGCGTTCGCGGCCGGGCTGCCCGAGGTCGCGGGACGGCTTCACGCGCTGGATCCGGGGCGGTACCCGGCGTCGGTGTGGGCGGACTGGCTGTGCGGGGAGCATCCGCCCGGCTACCGCAGGCGGGTCCTCGACGACTTCGCCGCCGGCGCCGCCGCGGACGGGACGGAGGTGGAGAAGAGCTTCCTGGGTTCCGTACGGGTCCTCGGCGAGGGCGTGGACACCAAGGACTGCGACTCGGTGTTCTGGGCGGACCTGCGCGGGTCCATGCCCGACCTGGTGCAGGCGGTGGGCCGGGCGCTGCGGCTGCAGCCGGGCGAGGGCAAGGTCGCCTCCCTGGTCGTGCCCGTGCTGCTGGGGCCCGGGGAGACGCCGGACGACATGCTCACCTCGCGGGCGTACGGGGGCCTGGCGCGGCTGTTGGAGGCGCTGCGCGCGCACGACACCCGGATCGTGGAGAGCCTCGCCGAGCCGCAGGCGCCCAGCCGCTACACCCCGCTCGCGGTGGCCCGCGAGCCCGGCGAGTGGCATCCGGACGCGGACGGCGTCAGCGGACCCGCCCACGCGCTGTTGAAGTTCTCCACCCCCCGCGACCCCGCCAGGATCGCCCGGTTCATCGAGTTGCGCGTGCTGGAGCCGGAGCGGACGCAGTGGCTTCGCGGTCTGGAGGCCGCCGCGCACTACCGCCGGGAGCACGGTGACCTGCGGGTCCCGTTCACCTTCAGGGTCCCGGAGCGGCTGTCGGCGGGGGCGGGGGCGCCGGCCGCGGCGGCCGGTTTTCCGCTCGGGCAGTGGATCTCCGATGCGCGGCGCGGCCGGGCCCAGGGTGCACTCGACGACAGGCGCGCGCGGCAGTTGGACGAGCTCGGCATGGTCTGGTCCGAGCGGGACGTCGCCTGGGAGGAGGGGCTGGCCGCGGCGCGCGGCTGGGCCGGGGAGCACGGGCACCTGCTGGCGCCGGTCGACGCGGTCTGGCAGGGGCAGCCCGTCGGTGTGTGGCTGAAGAACGCGCGGGCCGCGGCGCGGCGGAGCGTGGAGAACGAACAGCGGGAGGCCGAGGGCCTGGAGGCACTGCCGCTGGCGTGGTCGATGCCCGAGGAGCGGCGCGAGCAGCTCGGGGAGATCGACCCGGCCTGGTGTCCGGGCTGGGCGGTGGCGTGGCAGCGCGGCTTCTCCCTGGTGCGGGCGTACGTCGAGGGCGGCGGCGGGCGGGCGGTGCCCGTGGCTCCGGGCGAAGTCCTCGTCCAGGGCGAGGACCTGGGCCAGTGGGTCGGCGCGCAGCGCTTGCGCTGGGAGGGCCTCGCCGCCGGACAGCAGTGGATGCTGGAGCACGTGCTGGGGCTGGCGCCGGCCACCGCTCGGGAGCGGGCCGGGGCCGGCGGCCGGACGAGCCAGGCGCAGAAGTGGGCCCTCAACCTGGCTGCCGCGACCCGCTTCTACGAGCGCGAAGGCCATCTGGCGGTGCCCAGGAAGCACGTCGAGACCGTCACGTGGCCCTTGCGGGACGCCGACGGCCGCGTCATCGAGGAGCAGGAGCGCGCGCTGCGGCTCGGCTCGTGGGTGAACAACTGCCGTACCCGCGCCGCGGCTCTCGGCGCCGAGCGGGTGGCGCAGCTCGACCGGATCGGGATGCGGTGGGGGTAGGGGGTCTTGGGCCCCTCAGTCGATTCCGAGGGGGCCGATGCCCAGGTCCTCGCGCATGAGGGCGCGCATCGTGGCCATGGCCTCGCGGCGGCGGGCGATCAGGGGGCGGTCCCGGGGCGAGCCGACGGGGGCGCCGGCCGCGTAGGCGTCGCGGAGCTCCCGCAGGGCGTGGAACGCCGCGTTCCCCGCGGCCACCACCTGCGGGGAACCGATCAGCCAGAGGCGTTCGCTCGCCGTGTAGAGCCCGGTGGCACGGAACGCCTCGCGCACCGCCGCGTCGCGCGCCGAGTCGGACAGGTGGTCGCCGAGCGCGACGGCGCGTATCTCCTCGCCCGCGGCCTTGAGGGCGGAGACGAACTCGGTGTACGCCGCGCGGCGGACCTCCAGCGCCTGGCGGCTCTCCTCGCGCCGCCACCGGTTGCGGTCACCCAGCAAGGTGGCGCCGATACCGACGGCGGCGCCGGTCAGTGTGGAGAGCAGGGGCATCCAGTCCATGCGTCACCAGCGTACGGGCAGCTCCCGCACGCCGCGGATCAGCATTCCGGGCACCCAGGACAGCTTCTCGTCCTCCGCGTCACGGCCCAGCTCCGGGAAGCGCTCCAGCAGCGAGCGGAGCGCGATGCGGCCCTCCGTGCGGGCCAGCGGCGCGCCCAGGCAGTGGTGCAGGCCGTGTCCGAAGGCGATGTGGCCGCGTGCGTCGCGGCGGATGTCGAAGCGGTCCGCGTCCTCGAAGCGGGCCGGGTCGCGGTCCGCGTCGGCCATGGAGATCAGGACGGTGGAGCCCGCCGGGATCACCACGCCGCCCATCTCCAGGTCCTCCAGGGCGAGCCGTTCGGTGGAGTTCTCGACCGGGCCGTCGTGGCGGAGCATCTCCTCGATCGCGCCGTCCAGCAGGCCGTCGAGGTCCGCGCGCAGGTCGGCGAGCTGCTCGGGGTGGGCGAACAGGGCGCGCAGGCCGTTGCCGATCATGTTGACGGTGGTCTCGTGTCCGGCGATGAGCAGCAGGACGCTCATGCCGATCAGCTCGTCCGGCGTGAGCCGGTCGCCGCCGTCGTCGACGGCGTGGATCATCCCGCTGAGCAGGTCTTCGCCGGGCGCAGCGCGCTTGGCGTCGATGAGCCCGGTCAGGAACCGGGGCATCTGCTCGTACGCGGAGGCCTCGGCCTCGGGGCTGGTGGGGGCGACCATCTCGTTGGACCAGGCGCGGAACGCGTCGCGGTCCAGTTCCGGTACGCCGAGCAGCTCGCAGATGACGGTCATCGGCAGCGGGAAGGCGAAGGCGTCGATCAGGTCGGCGCGGCGCTTCGGGTCCGCTTCCATGGCGTCGAGCAGTTCGTCGGTGATCTGCTGGATGCGGGGCGCCAGTGCCTCGATGCGGCGGGGGG
>NZ_JBHXCS010000026.1:0-3624 GCF_042725215.1 Corynebacterium sp. NPDC060344
GCCGTCACCCGAGCGTCCCGGAGGGACCCCCGTCATGACCATCCTCGTCACCGGAAGCCGCGGCAAGGTCGGCTCCCACCTCATCGGCCTCCTGCACGCCCGCGGCATCGCCGTCCGGGCCGGCTCGGCCGACCCGTCGAAGCTTTCGCTGCCCGAGGGCGTGGAGTCCGTACCGCTCGCCCTGGACGACGCGTCCGGCTTCCGGGCGGCGCTGGCCGGCGTCGAGTCCGTCTTCCTGTACTGCGAGCCCAGCGAGATCGACGCGTTCGTCAAGGAGGCCGAGGCCGCCGGGGTCCGGCACGTGGTGATCATGTCCTCGGACGCGGTGCTGCTCCCGGACGCCGCCGACAACTGCATCGCCGCCCCGCACCTGGTCGTCGAGCAGGCGCTGGAGGCCTCCACCATCACGGCGACCGCCTTCCGCTGCGGCGCCCTCGCGGGCAACTGCCTGCCCTGGGCGTGGGCCCTCAAGGGCGCGGGCTTCGTCAGCCTGCCCTTCCCCGACAGCTACGCCGACCCGGTCAACGAGAAGGACATCGCCGAGGCCGCACTGGCCGCGCTCACCGAACCCCGGTTCCAGGGACGCTCTTACCACCTCACCGGGCCCCAGGCGCTCACCTTCGCCGAGCAGGTCCGCACCGTCGAGGAGGCCGCCGGCCGCGCGATCCCGGTGCGCGTCGTGGCGCCCGAGGAGTGGAAGGCGGGCCGCGCCGGCTACATCCCCGCCGACATCGCCGACGAGCTGCTCGTCCTGTGGTCCAAGGACACCGAGCCGCTGCCGCTCACCGGCGACATCGAAGAGCTGACCGGCCACCCCGGCCGCACCTTCGCCCTGTGGGCCGAGGAGAACGCCCCCGCGTTCCGCGGCTGACGGACCGCCCCCGTACGGCCGCCCCAGCACAGCACAGAGCCGAGAAAGGTACGAGATGACGACGGTGGACGAGCACACGGGCTCGATCGAGGATCTGACCGGGCTGGAGAGCCCGACCGACGAGGAACTGGCGAGATCGCTTCCGGGTGACTTCAGAAGCATGTACGCGGACCTGGACGGCGTACGGCTGCACTACGTCGCCGGCGGCGAGGGCGAGCCGCTCGTCCTGCTCGGCGGCTGGCCGCAGACCTGGTGGGAATTCCGCAAGATCATGCCCGAGCTCGCCCGCCGCTACCGCGTCATCGCGGTCGACCTGCGCGGGATGGGCGGCTCCAGCCGCCCCGAGGGCGGCTACGACAAGAAGTCGATGGCCGCGGACATCCGCGCCCTGGTCCACCACCTCGGCTACCAGAGCGTCAACGTGGCCGGCCACGACATCGGCGCCATGGTCGCGTTCAGCCTCGCCGTCAACCACCCCGAGGCCGTCCGCAAGCTCGCCCTGCTCGACGTCATGCACCCGGGCGAGAGCAAGTATTCGATGCCGCTGCTGCGCCGCCCCGGCACCGGGGTCTCCATGTGGTGGTGGGCCTTCAACCAGACGAAGGACCTGCCGGAGAAGCTGATCGCCGGCCGGATGCGGCACGTCGTCGACTGGATCTTCGCGAACTCCCTCTACGACCAGGACTCGGTCAGTCCGTGCGACCGGGCCATCTTCGCCCGCGCCTACGACACCCCCGAGCAGATCCGGGCGACCAACGGCTGGTACCGGGCCTTCCCGCAGGACATCGAGGACATGGCGACGTACGACAAGGTCACCGTGCCGGTGCTCGGGATCGCCTCCCCCGTGAGCCACGAGGAGTTCGAGCAGGTGCTCCCCTCGCTGGCCCCCGACGTGCGGGTGGTGAAGCTGTACGAGACCCTGCACTGGCTCCCCGAGGAGCAGCCCGAGCCGGTCATCCGGCTGCTGACGGAATTCTTCGCCTGACCGACCTTCATCCATCTGCTGCACGAGGAGAACGAACCCATGGGCAAGGACGTAATAGTCGTCGGCGCGGGTCCGGTCGGGCTGATGCTCGCCGGCGAGATCCGGCTCGGCGGCGCGGACGTCGTCGTCTTCGAGAAGCTGCCCGCGCCGAGCGGCGAGTCCCGCGGCGTCGGCTTCACCAAGCGTGCGGCCGAGGTGTTCGACCAGCGCGGGCTGCTCGCCCGGTTCGGCGAGGTCGAGTACGCGCAGGGCCACTTCGGCGGCGTGCGCATCGACTTCAGCAAGCTCGACGACAACCACTACAGCGTGCGCGGGATCCCGCAGTTCCGCACCGAGGCCCTGCTGGAGGCCTGGGTGCGCGAGATCGGGGTCACCGTCCGCCGCGAGCACGAGGTGGTCGGCTTCCGGGAGAGCGCGGACGGCGTCGTCGTCGAGTACGAGGGTCCGGACGGGCGGGTCGAGGAGAGCGCCTCGTACCTGGTGGGCTGTGACGGGGCGCGCAGCATCGTGCGCAAGCTGGCCGGCATCGACTTCCCCGGGTGGGAGGCCACCCGGGGGATGTACATGGCCGACCTGGTCGGGGCGAACATCCGCCAGCGGCCGATCGGCGAGCAGGTCCCGGGCGGCATGGTCATGGCCTTCAACCTCGAGGACGGCGTGGACCGCATCGTCATCCACGACGAGAAGCTGCGCCCGCACGAGGACAAGAGCAAGCTGACCTTCGCCGAGATCGCCGACGCCTGGCAGCGGATGACGGGCGAGGACGTGCACGGCGCGGAGGCCCGGTGGGTGAGCTCCTTCACCGACACCACGCGCCAGGCCTCCGAGTACCGCAGCGGGCGGGTGTTCCTCGTCGGGGACGCCACCCACATCCACATGCCGGCCGGCGCGCAGGGCATGAGCGTGGGCGTCCAGGACGCCGCCAACCTCGGCTGGAAGCTGGCCGCGACGGTCAAGGGCTGGGCCCCCGAGGGCCTGCTGGACACCTTCCAGTCCGAGCGGCACCCGGTGGGCGAGGGGCTGATGCGCAACACCCGCGCGCAGACCCGCCTGTACCTGAGCGGCGAGGAGATGGAGCCGCTGCGCGCCGTCATGCGCGAGCTGGTGGAGATCCCTGAGGTGGCCCGGCACCTGGCGGGACTGGTCAGCGGGATCGACGTCCGCTACGACATGGGCGCCCCGGGGCACCCGCTGGCCGGGCTGCGGCTGCCCGACCACGAGCTGCAGCGCGCGGACGGCGCCCGTACCCGGGTCGCCGAACTGCTGCACGCGGCCCGCGGCGTACTGGTGCTCACCGGCGGCGAGGGCGACGCGGAGCTGAAGGAACTGGCCGGGGCCTGGTCGGACCGGGTCGACGTGGTCGAGGGGCGCTGGGACCCGGAGCTGACGCCCGGCGGGCTGCGGCTGCCCGAGGCCGTGCTGCTGCGGCCCGACGGCCACGTGGCGTGGGCCGCGCCGGACGGCGGCAGCCTTCGAGCGGCGCTGGAGGCCTGGTTCGGGACCGCTCGAGAGACGGTGGAGAGCGCCGCCGGGGCGCAGCGGGGCGCCGTACTGTGAAGGGCACGGGCCCGCCGGGTGGCGAGGGCCGCCGGGGGTCGGGCGTGAGGTACGGCGTGACGGGGAGCTGAGCGCGCGGACACGTCCCTTCCCCCAGACTGCCCGGCACTTGCCCTGAGCGGCGCCGCCCGGTGAGTCGGGAGTGCCCGCCGTGACGCGGCGGGCCCCGGGGCCACGGGAGGGATTACCCAGAGCGCCCCATTAAAACACC
>NZ_JBHXCS010000027.1:0-3473 GCF_042725215.1 Corynebacterium sp. NPDC060344
GCGCCCGCCACCGCGTCCAGATCGGCCGTGATCAGGTCCACGACCCGGGCGGACACCAGCATCAGCGCGGTGTCGAAGATGTCCTGGCTGGTGGAACCGCGGTGCACGAACTCGGCCGCCTCGGGGGAGTGCGCGGCCACCACGGCCGTGAACTCCCGCACCAGCCCCACCACCGGGTTGGCCGTCTCCCGGCTGCCGCGCGCGACGGCGACCAGGTCCAGGTGCTCCCGTACGGCCAGCTCGGAGATGACGCGGGCCGCCTCCTTGGGCACGGTCCCCAGATCGGCCTGGGACCGCACCAGGGCGGCCTCGGCGTCGAGCATCGCCTGCAGCCAGGCCTCGTCGGAAGTCGCCGCCTCCGCCGCCGTTCCCGCGCGTACGGGGCTCAGCAGACCGGAGTCGATGCCGGGCGGCAGTGTCACCTGGCCAGCTCCCCGACCGGGGCGAGGACGCTCTCGCTGTCCTGGAGCAGGCCCAGGACCGCGTCGGCTATGGCGTCCGAGTCCTGGAGGGTCACGGAGTCCACGCCGGGGCGGATGCCCGCCGCGGTGACCCAGTGCACCCACTCGGTCGGCACCCCGTACGCGTAGCGCGCCGGATGCGGCCGGCCCGCCGCGTCCACCACGTGGAACGGCGCACGGGTCACGTCCAGCCCGCCCGTCTCGTGCACCTCGTCGCCGGGTCCGGGGATCCTGTACGTGCGGCACTGGCCGGTGCCGAGCAGGTGGAGCAGCAGCGGGTCGGAGGTGGAGCGCAGGTCGATCTCCGGCAGGCGCGCCTCGATGAGCGTGTCCGCCCGGACCAGGGAGCCGGGCACGAGGGCGGACTCCACCGTGAAGGCACCCTCGGCGTCGTTGAGGCGCCGCAGCCGGGTCTCCGGACCGAGCACCTCCAGGACGCCCGCCTCGATCAGCGCGATGGCCTCCTCGATCCGGCTCGCGGGCGGCCCGATGGAGAGGAAGGCGTTGAGCGGGGTGTACCAGCCGTCCAGGTCCCGCCCGTAGGAGCCGCCGCTCAGCCCGCCGTGGTCGATGATCTGGCGGACCTCGTTGCGCAGGTCCCGCAGCACGTCCAGGGCAGCCTTCAGCGGCCCGTCCACGTTGCCCTCGCGGGCCGCGGCCAGGTCCTCGCGCAGGTGGTCCAGGAGCCAGGCACGGAAGTCCCCGGGCTCGCTGAACACCTGCCCCTCGTACGGCTTGGCGATGCGGGCCCAGTCCCAGCGCCGGTCGGCGGCGATACCGAACCGGTCGAGGACCTCCTCCTCGCGCGAGCTGCCCGGGGAGGCTCCCAGATAGGCCGTGCGCAGCGCCCCGGCCTCGGTGTGCCGTCCCTCGGCGGCCAGCAGCGCGGTGTAGTACACCGTCTCGGTCTCGCGGGCGATCAGCGGCCACAGGTCCCGGCGGAAGTCCAGCCCGCCCTCACGCCGGGACCTGCTCTGCAGCGCGCGGACCGTCTCCGGGGTCAGGACGAGCGGCATGTGGCGGCCGTGCGCGCCCTTCTGGTTCTCGCCGCGCGAGTGGAAGGGCATGCCGCGCCGGGACCCGGCGACGAGCTTCGGCTCCCGTCCCGAGGGCAGGTAGACCAGGCGCTCGCCCTGCCGCTCGAAGCGGCCGCCACGGCCGTGGGTGAACAGCGCCATGTAGTCGAAGAAGTTGAGGCCCAGGCCCAGCAGCGCCACCGTCTCCCCGGGGCGCACCGCCGAGAGGTCCGCCTCCGCCGGGTTCACGGGGGTGACGTAGTGCAGTCCGTTGCGGCGGGCGAAGCCGGCGCGCTCGCGCTGGCTCCTGGACTCCCGTACGGGCACGTGCCCCTGGGCGAGCACGACGGCGTGCAGCCCGTCGAGGCGGGTGCCGTCGGCGAGCCGTACGCTCTGCGTGCCCGTGCGCGGGTCGTCGTCCAGAGCCACCGCGCCGGAGCCGTGGACGACGGTGCGGACCCGGTCCGGGGCGGTCTTGACGACCCGTCTGAACACCCATTCCAGGTAGTGGCCGTAGAAGGCGCGGGTCGGGTACGAGTCGGGGCCCAGGGCGCGGGCCTCGGCCATCACCGACTCGGGGTGGTTCCAGTCGTCGACCGGACCCATGAGCGTCAGGAAGCGCGCCCATTCGTAGAGGCTGGGGCCGGGGGACAGCGGTCCCTTCAGCGTCACGCTCTCGTCGGTGAACAGCGTGACCTGGCTGGCCACCGTGTTCATCAGCAGGTGCTGCGACTGGTCCGTGCGCCACACCTGCCCCGGGCCCGGTGGGCAGCGGTCGACCACGTGGACGGTGATGGGTTCCTCACCCCCTTCGGCGGCCTGCGCGCAGATCCGTTCGAGAACGGAGAGCCCGCGGGGTCCGGCGCCGATGAGGCAGACGTCGAGCTGCCGGCTGGTCATGGTCACTCTCCACTGGTCCGTGTATCCGGTGTGCCATCCACGTCGGTCGGAGCTCGGGGCAGTGCCCCACGACGGCCCGGTCAGAGCCGTTCCGTTCCGAAACCCAGGCTGGATCACACTGCTAGAGGCGCTCAGGAGGCGCTCAAGAGCGGCTCAGGAGGCATGCCGGAGAAGACCGACTGCCGAACGACGCCCCCCAGGTCGGCGGCCTGGGGGGGCTTCGGTGCCGGGCTCCGGCCGGGCGGGGGTCAGCGGGGACCCAGGCCCAGGTCCCGCACCACCTGCCGGTACTGCCCGATGAGCTGGGGCCTGGCCTCGTGGACGGCCGGCGGGAAGTTCTCCACCAGCAGGTCGTAGCCGCGCGCCAGGACCGGGTCCTCCAGCAGCCCGAAGACCATGTGCCCGCCGCCCTGCGGGCCGCCCGCGAGGATGGCCTTGCGCAGCCGGTCGATCTCGCTGCCGCTGACCCCCGGGAACAGGTCCCGTACGACCGGCTCCTCGGTGTCGAGGTGGGCGGCGAGCACCTTCTGCACGCGGCGCGCGGCCGCCGCGCCCTCGCGGGCCGGCCGGCCCGCGGAGGCGAGGGTGGCGAGCGGGCCCAGCGCGGCAAGCTCGTCCACGGCCGCCTGCAGGGCGTCCAGTTCCGCGTTCAGTTCCGCGTGCTCGTCCTTGAGGGTGTCGAAGTGCGCACCCGCCTGCGGGTAGAGCTCGCGCAGCACCGGCCAGAACAGGTCGTCCTCGCTGATGTGGTGGTGGTGGGTCAGCTCCACCAGCCAGCCGGCCGTCCACACCAGGGTGGGGATGTCGACGGCCGCGCCGTCGGTCAGGCACTGGAAGGAGCCGGCGACCAGCTCCGTGCCCCGGCGCAGTATGTCGTGGGCCGAGAGGAACTCCTGGTACATGCGGGCGCCGGGGTTGAGGCCGGCCGACGCCGCCTCGGCCACCGCCGCCACGACGTCGTAGCGCTGGATCCGGTCCACCGCTTCCACCACCGCGTGCATCGACGCCGCGGGCGCCTGTCCGGGCTGTCCGGGCTGCCCGGGCTGCCCGGGCTGCCCGGGCTGCGGAGCCTGTCCGCCGCCGGCCGGAGCGGGGC
>NZ_JBHXCS010000028.1:0-3408 GCF_042725215.1 Corynebacterium sp. NPDC060344
GCTGTGGCATGCGGCGCTCAATCCGTCGCCGCCGCTCACCCAGCGGGCCGTCGGCGGAGGGATCCGGGCCATGATCCCGCTGCAGGCGGCGCTCGCCGCGCGGGCCGGGGCGCCCGGGACGGCGCTCGTCCTCGCCGGCCTCGTTCCCGTGGCCCGGCGCCTCGCCCGGAAGGTGAGCCCCACATGAGCCTGAAGCTGGGCTACGGCACCAACGGCCTGACCGACCTGCGCCTGGACGACGCCCTCGCCCTGCTGGCCGACCTCGGCTACGACGGCGTCGGCCTGACCCTCGACCACATGCACCTGGACCCGATGACCCCCGGCCTCGCGGCCCGCACCCGGCACGTGGCCCGCCGCCTCGACCGGCTCGGGCTCGACGTCACGGTGGAGACCGGCGCCCGCTACGTCCTCGACCCGCGCCGCAAACACGGCCCTTCGCTCCTGGACCCGGACCCCGACCTGCGGGCGGCCCGGGTGGGCCTGCTCGTGCGGGCCGTACGCGTCGCCGCCGACCTCGGCGCGCACGCCGTGCACTGCTTCAGCGGCATCCGGCCCGCGGAGAGCGACCCCGACACCGCGTGGAAGACGCTCGCGCACACCCTCGGCCCCGTCCTCGACGCGGCCGAGAGCGCCGGGGTGCCGCTCGCCATCGAGCCCGAGCCGGGCCATCTGCTCGCCACCCTCGACGACTTCCACCGGCTGCGCACCGAACTCGGCAGCCCGGGCGCCCTCGGCATCACCCTCGACATCGGGCACTGCCAGTGCCTGGAGCCGAGCCCGCCCGCCGAGTGCGTGCGCGCGGTCGCCCCCTGGCTGCGGCACGTCCAGATCGAGGACATGCGCCGCGGGGTCCACGAGCACCTGCCCTTCGGCGAGGGCGAGATCGACTTCCCGCCCGTGCTGGCCGCCCTGGAGGAGGTCGGCTACCGGGGTCTGACCGTCGTGGAGCTGCCCCGCCACTCCCACGCGGGCCCCGAACAGGCCGCCCGGTCCCTGCGATTCCTGCGCGATGGAGGCACCCCGTGACGATCCCCCAGATGGAGTCCAGGATCCCCGCCCCGGGGGGCCGCGCCTGGCTCGTCGCCGCCTTGGACGCCGCCCGCGAGCACCGGGGCGCCGCCGAACCGGCCGGGCTGCCCGTGTGGGAGCTGCGCTTCGCCGAGGCGGGGCGCCGCTGCGGCGGCGACGAGGCCGCCGACCTGGCCCGCGTCCAACTGCTGGAGGCGGCCCGCCCGGACGCCGCCACCGTCGTACGGCTCTACCGGCAGGGCACGGCGGCCGAGCGGCGCGCCGTGCTCCTGGCGCTGCCGCGGCTGTCCCTCGACCCCGCCGACGGGCTGGCGCTGGTCGAGGACGCGCTGCGCACCAACGACACCCGGCTGGTGGCGGCCGCGGTCGGCCCGTACGCGGCCGCGCACCTGGACGCGCACGCCTGGCGGCACGCCGTACTGAAGTGCCTGTTCACCTCGGTCCCCGTGGCCTTCGTCGCCGACCTCGCCCGCCGCGCCGCCGGCGACACCGAGCTGGCCCGCATGCTCCAGGGCCAGGCGGCCGAGCGCACGGCAGCCGGCCGGCCCGTGCCCGCGGACCTCCGTCTCGTACTCACCCTGACCCGAGAGGCAGCGCCGAACTGATGCGCATCTTCGACCCGCACATCCACATGACCTCGCGCACCACCGACGACTACGAGGCGATGTACGCGGCCGGCGTGCGCGCCATCGTCGAGCCGGCGTTCTGGCTGGGCCAGCCGCGCACCTCGCCGGCCTCCTTCTACGACTACTTCGACGCGCTGCTGGGCTGGGAGCCGTTCCGGGCGGCGCAGTACGGCATCACGCACCACTGCACCATCGCGCTCAACCCCAAGGAGGCGAACGACCCGCGCTGCACGCCGGTCCTTGACGAGCTGCCCCGCTACCTCGTCAAGGACAACGTCGTCGCCGTCGGCGAGATCGGCTACGACTCGATGACCCCCGAGGAGGACGCCGCCTTCGCCGCCCAGCTCCAGCTGGCCGCCGACCACGGACTGCCGGCGCTGGTGCACACCCCGCACCGGGACAAGCTGGAGGGGATGCGCCGCACCATCGACGTGGTGCGCGAGTCGGCGCTGGGCGCCGACCGGGTGGTGCTCGACCACCTGAACGAGACGACGGTCAAGGAGGCCAAGGACGCCGGCTGCTGGCTCGGTTTCTCGGTCTACCCCGACACCAAGATGGACGAGGACCGGATGGTCGCCATCCTGCGCGCCTACGGCCCGGAGAAGGTCCTGGTCAACTCGGCGGCCGACTGGGGCAAGAGCGACCCGCTCAAGACCCGCAGCGTCGCCGACGCCATGCTGGCGGCCGGCTTCGACGAGGACACCGTCGACCTGGTGCTGTGGCGCAACCCCGTCGCCTTCTACGGCCTCAGCGGACGCCTGAACCTCCAGACCCCGCAGCCCGCGGCCCTGCACGCCGGCAACTCGATACTCCGCGGCGGGGAATGACCGATGCGTTTTCGGCACCCCGACGGATCCACCGTCCACCTCGCCTACTGCACGAACGTGCACCCCGCGGAGAGCCTGGACGGGGTGCTGGCCCAGCTGCGCGAGAACTGCGAGCCGGTCCGGCTGCGGCTGGGCCGCGAGCGCCTCGGCATCGGCCTGTGGCTGGCCAGGGACGCGGCCCGCACCCTGACCGCCGACCCGGCGGCGCTCGGCCGGCTGCGCGATGAGCTGGAGCGCCGCGGCCTCGAGGTCGTCACCCTCAACGGCTTCCCGTACGAGGGCTTCGGCGCCGAGCACGTCAAGTACCGGGTGTACCGGCCCGACTGGACCGAGCCCGAGCGGCTCGCGTACACCGAGGACCTCGCGGCGGTGCTCGCCGCCCTGCTGCCCGCGGACGCCTCCCACGGATCGATCTCCACGCTCCCGCTGGCCTGGCGCACCCCCTACGAGGAGGACCCGCGGGCCGCGGACGCCGCCCGCGGGGCCCTGCTGCGGCTCGCCGCGCACCTCGACGAGCTCCACGAGCGGACCGGCCGCTCCATCCGGGTCGGCCTGGAACCCGAGCCCGGCTGCACGGTGGAGACCACCGCCGACGCCGTCGCCACGCTGGCTTCGGCCGCCGGCGAGCGGATCGGGCTGTGCCTGGACACCTGCCACCTCGCCACCTCCTTCGAGGAGCCGAAGACCGCCCTCGACGTGCTGGCCGAGGCCGGCATCCCGGTGGTCAAGGCCCAGCTGTCGGCGGCCCTGCACGCCGAGCACCCGCACCTGCCCGAGGTGCGCGCCGCGCTCGCCGCGTACGCCGAGCCCCGCTTCCTGCACCAGACGCGCACCCTGGACCGCCAGGGCCGGCTGCACGGCGCCGACGACCTCGGCGAGGCCCTGTCCGGTGGCGCGCAGCCCGACACCGGGCCCTGGCGGGCCCA
>NZ_JBHXCS010000029.1:0-2910 GCF_042725215.1 Corynebacterium sp. NPDC060344
CTCCGGGCCCGCGTGCCCGGAGGCCCTGGGAGGGGTCCGCGAATGTGCCCGCCTGGCGGCGGATCAGAAGTTGCCGAGCCCGCCGCAGACGTTGAGCGCCTGCGCCGTGATCGACGCCGCCGTGTCCGAGGCCAGGTAGCCGACCAGGCCGGCGACCTCCTGCGGCGTGGAGTAGCGGCCGAGCGGGATCTTCGACTGGAACTTCTCGAGGATGGCGTCCTCGGAGGTGTCGTAGGCGGCCGCGTAGCCCTGGCGCACCTTCTGCGCCATCGGCGTCTCGACGTACCCCGGGCAGACGGCGTTGACCGTGATGCCGGTGGGGGCGAGCTCGTTGCCGAGCGCCTTGGTGAAGCCGACCACCCCGTGCTTGGAGGCCGAGTACGGGGCGCCGAGGACGACGCCCTGCTTGCCCGCGGTGGAGGCGATGGAGATGATCCGGCCGCGGCTCTTGTTCCGCATCCCGCCGGTCGTCAGCACCTCGCGGGTCAGCCGGAAGACGCTGTTGAGGTTGGTCTCGATCACGTCGTTCCACAGCTCGTCCGCGATGTCCGCGGTCACGCCGCCGCCGGACCGGCCGGCGTTGTTGACCAGGACGTCGACCGTCCCGAAGCGGTCCACCGCGGCCTGGACGAAGGCCGTCACCGAGGCTCCGTCGCGGACGTCGAGGACACCGCCGTCGACGTCGAGGCCCTCGGCCTGGAGCTCCTTGACCGTGGCGGCCACGTTCTCGGCGCTGCGCGCGCCGATGAACACCCGGTGCCCCTGCTGGGCCAGCAGCCGGGCCGACTCCAGGCCGATCCCGCTCGTCGCGCCCGAAATCAGTGCGACTCGTGCCGTCGTGTTCTGCGTCATCCCGAGATCAGCCCCTTCACGCGGCCACGGCGGCGGAGGAGGGCAGCAGCGCGTTGACGACGTCTATGAGCGCGCGCGGGGTGAGGGTGTCGTCCACGGCCTCCTCGTCGAGCGAGATGCCGTACTCGCGCTCGATGAGGCTGCCGGCCTCCAGCAGCGCGAGCGACTCGTACTGGAGCGTCGCGAACGTGGTGTCCAGGATGTCGCCGTCGAGGTCGACGCCCTCCGCCACACCCGCGGCCTCGAGGATGATGCGCTTGAGATCCTCGAGGGTGAAAGACTTGCTGGCCATGTCGTTCCCTTCATCGGTACGGCACACCTCTGCGGCATGCCCAAGCGGTGGTAGCGGAGTGGCTAGACGGCGCGGACGACCATCGCGGAGTTGAAGCCTCCGTGGCCCCGGGCCAGCACGAGCGCGGTGCGCACGGCGGCCGGGCGCGGCTGGTCCAGCACGAGGTCGAGCTCGTACTCGGCGCACGGGTCGACGTTGACGGTCGGCGGGATGACCCCGTCGCGCATCGACAGGAAGGCCGCGGCCAGGTCGAGCGGGGCCGCGCCCGCGTACAGGCGGCCCGTCATCGTCTTGGGCAGGGTGACCGGCACCGACCGGGCGCCGAACACCGCGTTGATGGCGTCGGCCTCGCCGCGGTCCAGGCGCGGGTCCGCGGCTCCGTCGGCGAAGACCACGTCCACCTCGCCCGGCGCCGCGCCGGCGTCGGCGAGCGCGAGCTCGATGGCCTTGCGCAGACCCGGAACGCGGTCGCTGCCGGGCTTCGGGTCGATGGTCGCCCCGTACCCGGAGATCTCGCCGTAGATCTCGGCGCCGCGCTCGCGGGCCGACTCGGCGGACTCCATGATGAGGATCGCGCCGCCCTCGCCCGGTACGAAGCCCTGGGCGTCACGGCCGAACGGCACGTACGCCTGGCCGGGCTCCTCCGAGGTGCTCAGCCGGCCGCTGGCCAGCTGCGCCACCCAGCCCCACTGGCAGATCGAGGCGTCGACGGCTCCGGAGACGATGATCCGGGTGCCCTTGCGGACCTGCCGGCGGGCCTGGGCCACGGCGTCGAGGCCGCCCGCCTGGTCGCTGACGACGACCCCGGCCGGGCCCTTCATGCCGTTGCGGATCGAGATCTGGCCGCTGTTGACGGCGTAGAACCAGGCGAAGGACTGGTACGCGGACACGTACTGGCTGCCCTTGCTCCACAGACGCTGCAGCTCGCCCTGGCCGAACTCGAAGCCGCCGGCCGCACTCGCGGTGACGACGCCCATATCGAAGCCGTCGAGCTCCGCGGGCCGCACCCCGGCGTCCTCCAGCGCCCAGTCCGCGGCGACGAGCGCGAGCCGCGTCACCCGGTCGGTCTGCGGGAGCAGCCGGCTCGGCAGCGCGTCGTCCGCGGTCGTGCCGGGAATCTGCCCGGCCAGCTTGGCCGGGTAGTCGGAGGGGTCGAAGCGGGTGATCCGCCCGATACCGCTCTTGCCGGCCAGGGTGGCCGACCAGTAGTCCTGTGCGCCCAGCCCGTTGGGGGCTGCCACGCCGAGGCCGGTCACGACGACCGAGGCGCTCATACGAGGCTCCTCTCGGGATTGGCCAGCACCATGGCGCTCTGGAAGCCGCCGAATCCGCTGCCC
This sequence comes from Corynebacterium sp. NPDC060344, assembly GCF_042725215.1. NCBI lineage: Bacteria > Bacillati > Actinomycetota > Actinomycetes > Mycobacteriales > Corynebacteriaceae > Corynebacterium > Corynebacterium sp. NPDC060344. Next base: position 2,482 of record NZ_JBHXCS010000029.1, read on the forward strand.
ACGGTCAGGACCGCGTCGGTGAGCTGCTCGCGCGCGGTGAGGGGGACGTAGTCGAGGTCGCACTCCGGGTCCGGAGTGTGCAGGTTGGCGGTCGGCGGGACCACGTTGTGCTCCATGGCCAGCGCGGAGGCCGCGATCTCGATGGAGCCGATGGCGCCCAGCGAGTGACCCACCATCGACTTGATGGAGCTGACCGGCGTGCGGTACGCGTGCTCGCCCAGGCTCCTCTTGAACGCCGCCGTCTCGTGGCGGTCGTTCTGCTTGGTGCCGCTGCCGTGCGCGTTGATGTAGTCGATCTCGTCGCCGTTCATCCGCGCCTCGTCGAGGGCCAGGCGGATCGCCTCGGCCATCTCCACGCCGTCCGGACGCAGTCCGGTCATGTGGTAGGCGTTGGAGCGGCTCGCGTAGCCGGCGATCTCGGCGTAGATG
>NZ_JBHXCS010000030.1:0-2890 GCF_042725215.1 Corynebacterium sp. NPDC060344
CATTCCGAACCCGGAAGCTAAGCCCACCTGCGCCGATGGTACTGCACCTGGGAGGGTGTGGGAGAGTAGGTCACCGCCGGCCAATAACATGGTTAAAGAGTGAGCCGTTGTTGGTGTCGTTCCCCTTTAGGGGGGTTCGGCACCGGCAACGGCTCATTTCTCATTTCAAGGGTCATGTGCCCGGGTTAAGAGCCAAAATGTGTTGGTTTGCGGCGTGTCGACTTAAGGGACTGAAAGTGTTGGATTTGGCCCCTGCGCCTGGGGTTGCCGGGGCTGTGGTGGGTCAAGTCCGGGGATGTGGCAGCCGTGGCGTTGCTTCGGCACCGCGACGTCGATGGTGCCGCTTGTGGTGTTGAGGATGATGCCGACCGTGGTGTCGAGATCGCGGTGACGGTAGCCGTTGCGGCGGCAAGTCGCCGACGCGACGGGGGACTGCATCGTGGAGGAAGTCACCGTCGGCCCACCGCGGGTATTTTGCGCCCCCGTCTCGGCCCGATCGCGCAGTGGCTCGCGCCCCCGTCTCGGCCCGATTGCGCAGTAGCTCGCAGGCTGTGGCTCGCGGGCTGTGGCACGCGCCAAGGACACCTACGTTTCGGCCAGGTACACACGTTTGAACGTAGGTACCTGGCCAAAACGTCGGTATCTGGCCGGCGGGGTGGCCCCAAACACGCCGACTGGGCAATCTGTCGTCGTCGACCACGTCTTGCTTTCCAGCCCGTGTCTTTTTGCGGGTGCGAGTCGCCGCTGGGGCGGGGCCGGGACTACTGCCCTGCATGGTGGTGGTCGTGTGCTCGTCCGGTGGGGGGTTAGCTTGCTGGGGTGGGGCTTAGCATGTCGGGGTGTGCCGGAGCTGGATTTGCGGTGTTGGGGGTCGTTCTGTGTCTGTGGGATCACAGAATCGGTGCGTTGTGGCTGGTCAGGTGGTGTTTCGGGGCCGGTTTTCCGACACATTCTGTCCCTTAACCCGTGTGCCCGGCTCAGTGGAGCTCGAGGGGCCGCGGCAGCGGTGGGGAGGAGGCTCATCTTGCGGAGGAGTCCTAAGAGCTCGGGTGCCCCTCCGGCGCTCCTCCGGTTTTCCCTCACTCCTGCTAATCGGAGGCTGTTGTTATGCGCCGCTGCGCATCCTCGACGCTGCGTTCTTGGCTTGTTGTCCTCGTCGTTATGCACGGCCAACGAGGGCATGAAAACGGCCCAACGCCACTGCCGTGGGGTTGGGCCGGATGGGGGAGGGGGGTGGGCGTCGTGAAGCAATCGCGTGATGCGGGGAAACCGGGGATCAGGAACGGTCGGCCGGGACGTCGCCCCAGCCATCGTGGTCCTTGTCGTGGGAGTTGATGCCGCCGCGGAAGGTGTCGTGGACCGTGTACTCGGCCGAATGCGGAGCTCGATCGCCGGTGTTGAACGCGAGATTGAGCAGGATCGCGGCGACGGCGCCGATGCAGATGCCCGAGGCCATGAACGTCTGCGCCCACGGCGGCAGCTGCGTGAACAGCCCGGGCGCCACCGCCGGCAGCAACGCGAGCGCGAGGGGGACGCCGACGACGATGACGTTGGACTCGGTGAACTTGACCTTGGACAAGGTGCGCACGCCCGACGCCGCGACCATGCCGAACAAGGCGATGCCCGCGCCACCGAGGACCGGAGCCGGGATCGCCGCGACGAGTGCCGCCGTCTTCGGGATGAGGCCCAGGATGACGAGCATGCCGCCGGCGACGGCCGTCACCCAGCGGGAGCGCACGCCCGTGATGGACAGGACGCCGATGTTCTGCGCGAACGCGGTGTACTGGAACGTGTTGAAGATGCCGCCGACGACCGTCGCGGCGCCGTCCGCGCGCAGGGTATCGGCGATGCGGCGGTCGTCGACCTCCACATCGGTGATCTCGCCGATGGCCAGGACGTCACCGGTCGCCTCGACCATGGTCACCAGCGACACGATGCACATGGCGAACACCGCGGCGAAGACGAACTCGGGCAGGCCGAAGTAGAACGGGGTGGTCAAGCCGAACAGCGGGGAATCGGACGTCGTCGACCAATCGACCATCCCCAGCGGGATGCAGACGACGAGGCCGGTGAGCATGCCGACGAGGACCGCGATGCGCGACAGCCACGCCGGCCCCCACCTGTCGATGACGAGGATCAGCGCCAGGACGCCGAATGCGACCGCGAGGTTCTGCGGCGTTCCGTACTCGTCCGTGCCCTTGACCTCGGCGCCACCGCCGACCCAATCCGCGGCGACCGGCATGAGCGTCGAGCCGATGATCAGCAGCACGGTGCCGGTGACGAGCGGCGGGAAGAAGCGGAGGAGAGAGGCGAAGAGCGGGGCGAAGAGCATCATGAAGATGCCCGAGGCGATGACCGAGCCGTAGATGGCGGGCACGCCGTACTGCGAGCCGATGGTCACCATCGGGATCGCGGCCGAGAACGTGCAGCCCTGGATCAGGGGAAGGCGGACGCCGAAGCGCCAGATGCCGACCGACTGGACGATCGTGGCCAGGCCCGCGACGAAGAGATCCGCCGCGATGAGGTGGGGGATGTCGGACGGCTGCATCTTGCCGGCGTCGACGAGGGCCCAACCCACGAACAGCGGGACGGCCACCGCGCCGGCGTAGGCCGCGAGAACGTGTTGGAAACCGAGCAGCAACGCCTTGGCGTGGCCCGGATACTGATCTACTGGATGTACCGCGGTCGACGCCGCGTCTTGCTTCGTGGTCACAAAAGGAGCCTACGCCGGGGATGAACGAACGGTAAACACGGGCGTTTATGGGGGTTGGCCAGGCGCTTTGTTGCCGCGCAGAGGCGTGTGTAGTGTTACCGGGGCAAGCGAGACGCCGGGACGGTGCCTGCAAGGGCGCTGGTTGCGGTGGGGAGTTTGCGGGGAGTTCACTTCCCG
>NZ_JBHXCS010000031.1:0-2830 GCF_042725215.1 Corynebacterium sp. NPDC060344
ACCGCACACGTCGTGGTCGGGTCAGTTCGCCCCGGGCGGGTTGCCCTCGGTCCACACGACCCGGAACGACAGCGAGCTCAGCCGCCAGCCCTCGGGGGTGCGGCGCGCCGCGCCGTTGACGAACGTGCCGGCCGCGAAGCGGGGTGCGGGGGTGCCCTCGGGGGCTGTGGCCGGCAGGTGGTGGACGTGGGTGGCGATGACGTTGGCCCGCAGTGTCGCCCGGTCCTCCCCCTCGAGGGCGACCACGGCCGGTGAGCCGAGGTGCTGGTGGCGCGCGAAGGCGTCGAGGGACTTCTGGTGGAAGGCGGGGAGGCCGTCGGCGCCCTGGTGCCGGGCGTTCGGGAATTCGATCACCGCGTCGTCGGTGAACAGCCCCTTGGCCCATCCCGCGTCGAGTATTTCGTCGTCGAGTGATATCAGATATGCGTCGAGGAGCGCGGCGACTTCGGCGGTCGATTGGCTTGATGTCATGCCTGAGGATGTGCGCGAATCAGGCTGGCGGCCAACCCTTCCTGTAAAGGATATGACGTTCTTGTGGAAAACCTGTACTAGCGGCTATTTACTGTCCCGGTAGCCCCTCGCAATACTGGGAAAACACCAGTCGGAAGAGGGCAGATGGACACCTTTGACGCGGACGTAATCATCGTTGGAGCCGGCCCCACCGGACTCATGCTCGCAGGTGAGCTGGGTCTGCATGGAGTCTCTGCCACCGTCGTCGAACGGCTCGCGGAGCCGATGAAGCAGTCTCGCGCCCTCGGATTCTCGGCGCGGACCATCGAGGAATTCGACCAGCGTGGACTTCTTTCCCGCCTGGGTGAGGTCGATGTCATTCCCTTCGGGCATTTCGGTGGAGTCCCCATCGATTATCGCTTGCTCGAGGGAGGCTCGTACGGGGCTCGAGGAATACCCCAGTCCCGCACCGAGGGAATGCTGGCAGGCTGGGCGGCGGAAAAGGGCGCCCAGGTGCGCCGCGGTGTCGAGGTCACCGGTCTGGAGAACGACGAGGACGGGGTGACCCTCCAGGTCACCACTCCCGAGGGCCCGGGCACGCTGCGCGCCCGCTACGTGGTGGGCTGCGACGGCAGCCGCAGTGCGGTGCGGCGCCTGGCCGGGATCGCCTTCGAGGGCACCGACGCGGCCATCGAGCTGCGCTTCGCCGACGTGGCCGGCGTGCCGCTGCGCCCCCGGTTCAGCGGTGAGCGGGTGCCCGGCGGCATGGTGATGGTCCTGCCGATCGGTCCCGACCGCAGCCGCGTCATCTACTTCGACCGCTCGGAGCCGCTGCGCACGAGCAGCGAGCCGATCACCTTCGACGAGGTCGCCGAGGCGTTCTTGCGGCTGACCGGCGAGGACATCAGCGGCGGGACGCCGCTGTGGGTCAGCTCGACCACCGACACCAGCCGTCAGGCCGCCGAGTACCGGCGCGGACGCGTCTTCCTCGCGGGCGACGCGGCCCACATCCACCTGCCGATCGGCGCGCAGGGCATGAGCTCGGGCGTGCAGGACGCGGTCAACCTCGGCTGGAAGCTCGCCCTGGACATCCAGGGCCGGGCCCCCGAGGGGCTGCTCGACTCGTACGAGAGCGAGCGCCGGCCCGTCGCGGCCCGGATCCTGACCAACACGCTGGCCCAGCGCATCCTCTACCTCGGCGGCGACGAGATCACCCCGATGCTGGAGGTCTTCGCCGAACTGGTGGACTTCCCCGCGGTGCAGCGCCACCTCATCGGCATGGTGACCGGGCTGGACATCCGCCACGACGTCGGCGAGGGCGAGCACCCGCTGCTCGGCCGGCGCCTGCCGGACCGCGAGGTCGTGGTCGGCGGCGCCAAGAAGAGCAGCCTCGAACTCCTGCACGGCGGCCGCGGCGTGCTGCTGGACCTGCACGACAACGCCGCGCTGCGCCAGGCCGCGGAGGGCTGGTCCGACCGCGTCGACACGCTCACCGTCGCGAACTTCGACTGTGACGCGCCGCTGGACGGCCTGCTGATCCGCCCGGACGGCTACGTCGCCTGGGCCCCGCCGCCCGGCGCGCCCACCGAGGGCCTCACCCAGGCGCTCACCCGCTGGTTCGGCGAGCCCGCCTGAGGCTGCGCCGCCCCGTAAGCCATCTGTCCTGTTCACCTGTTCCCCCTTGAGGAAGCGAAGAGACATGCCCAAGATCTCCACCGAGGACAAGCACCTCACCGTCCTCAACCTGTTCACCACGGATGTTCCGGAGAACCAGGACAAGCTCGTCCAGGAGATGCGGAAGATCGTCGACGCCGCCACCTACGAGGGCTGGATGTCCAGCACCGTCCACGCGGGCGTCGACTCGCCGGGCACCGCCAACTTCATCCAGTGGCGCAGCGGCGAGGACCTGGAGGAGCGCTACAAGGGCGACGAGTTCAACCACCGCACCCTCCCGGTCTTCGGTGAGATCACCACCTCGATCAAGCTCCTGCAGAACGAGGTGGCCTTCACCCAGGAGCACCCGTCGCTGGGCGGCTCCATCGAGATCGGCCCGCACCGTGACGACTACACCGCCATCGCGGTGTTCCCCGTCCTGAAGGAGAACCAGGAGGAGCTGATCGACGCCCTCGGCCCCGGCCAGGGCTTCTTCCTGGAGACCCCGGGCTTCCGCTCGCACGTGGTGCTGCGCGGCCTGCGCGCCCGTGGTCTCGAGGGCTCCTTCGTCGTCTCCTACTCCCAGTGGGAGAGCAAGGAGGCGTACGACGCCTACAAGGCCGTGCCGCAGGACCAGAAGCCGGCCAGCCGGGTGGCCGCCGAGGGCCGCTGCCGCGCGGTCGTCGCCGGGATCCCGGACATCAACACCTACCGCGTCGTCCACACC
>NZ_JBHXCS010000032.1:0-2526 GCF_042725215.1 Corynebacterium sp. NPDC060344
CAGGCGAACAGGTCGTGCAGGACGAACGCGAGCCGCTCGGCGGGGGTCAGCTTGTCCAGGACCACGAGCATGGCGGCGCCGACGGAGTCGGCGAGCACGGCCTCGGCCTGCGGATCGCTCGGGCGCGCCGCCCTGGCCGCGCCTTCGCCGGGGGCCGGCTCCACCGGCCGTACCTCCAGGGGCTCCTCGCGCCGGGAGGCCCGGGTGCGCAGCATGTCCAGGCAGACGCGGCCGACCACGGTGGTCAGCCAGCCGCCCAGGTTGTCGATCTCCGCGGAGTCGCAGCGGCTGAGCTTCAGCCAGGCCTCCTGGACGGCGTCCTCCGCTTCGCTGAGCGAGCCGAGTATCCGGTAGGCCACTGCCCGAAGACGCGTCCGTTCGTCCTCGAAGCGCTTCGCCAGCCAGTCGTGCTCGTCCACTGTCCCGTCCTTGCTTTCCGCGTCCGCCGGCAAGATGACGGACTGTCATCAGTTTTTATGCGGAAGGTAATTCTGTCAGTTCCGGGTCGAGTAGGGCACGTGCCGAGCGGTTCTCGAGTGATTCCTGAGCGGCTTTCCAGCAGATCTTGACAGCGTGGCCTGATCGGAAAGCAGAGGAGGAGCTGGTGCACGACATCCAAGAGGAACTCGACTGGCGTTCGTACAACCTCGTCATGGGAGCCCCGCCGCTGTGGCTCGCCGGCGCGGACGAGGAGGAGGAATGGGCGGACCCGCACATCGTGCGCGGCATCGACTGATAGACGGCCGGTCCGGCGGGACTCAAGGCGGAGTCGAGAGGCCCCGGGCACGCTGCCAGGCAGCGGAACTGCCAAGCGGAAGGTGGGGCGATGAAGCCGAGGTCCGGCGCGCGCCGCGGCCCGCGATCGGGGTCGGCCCTGTGGCTCGTCCCGGCGTCGTCGGCGACCGCTCTCACACACTCGATTCTGCATAGCTGAGGAGTTACCCAATGACTGCCCCCGACGTGGTCAAGAGCGGAAAGGGCACGGGAGCGGGCTACAAGCCCGGCGCGATCCTTGCCTTTGTCTGCATGGCCCAGTTCATGGTCTTCCTCGACGTGTCGATCGTGAATCTCGCACTTCCGTCCATCCAGGACGGGCTCGGCATGTCCGACGTCAGCCTGGAGTACGTGGTCACGGCTTACGCGACCGTACTGGGCGGCTTCCTGCTGCTCGGCGGCCGGCTCGCCGACCGCTACGGCCGCCGCCGGGTCCTGCAGACCGGTCTGGCCGTCTTCGCCCTGGCCTCGCTCGTGGCGGCCCTGTCCGACAGCGGCAACGTGCTGATCAGCGCGCGTGCCGTCCAGGGCCTCGGCTCCGCGATGATCGCGCCCTCGGCGCTGTCGATCCTGACCAACACCTTCCCCGAGGGTCCCGAGCGCAACAAGGCGCTCGGCCTGTGGGGTTCGCTCTCCGGTATCGCCTCGATCGTGGGCGTGATCCTCGGCGGTGTGCTCGCCGACGGCCCCGGCTGGGAGTACATCTTCTACATCAACGTGCCGATCGGTCTGCTCGGTGCCCTCTTCGCGGCGCGCGTCGTCCCGGACTCCAAGGCCGACGGCCCGCGTACCCGGTTCGACATCTTCGGTGCCGCGACGCTCACCAGCGCCCTGCTGCTGCTGATCTTCACCCTGGGTGAGGCCACGCACCGCGGCTGGGGCGACGGTCGCACGGTCGTCTCCTTCGTCATCGTGGGCGTACTGCTCGCGGCCTTCCTGGTGATCGAGACCAAGGTCGAGGCGCCCGTGATGCCGCTGCGCGTCTTCCGCCTGAAGTCGGTCAGCACCGCGAACATCGCGGCCGTGTCGGTCTTCGGTGCCTTCTCCGCCCTGTTCTTCTTCGCCAGCATCTTCATGCAGCAGGTGTACGGGTTCTCGCCGATGAAGGCGGGCTTCTCCTACGTGCCCCTCGCGTTCTGCGTCGCGGCCGGCGCGGGCATCGCCTCGGGCCTGATCGCCAAGGTCGCGGCCCGCATCGTGCTCCTGATCGGTCTCGCCGCCACCATCGGCGGTCTGCTGCTCCTGACGCGGGCCCCGGCCGGCGGCTCGTACGCGGTCGACCTGCTGCCCGCCTTCATCCTCCTCGGCATCGGCTGCGGCATGTGCTTCGTGACGCTGCAGATCGCCGCGTTCGCCGGCATCGCCGACTCGGAGGCCGGTGTGGCCGCGGGTCTCATCAACACCAGCCAGGAGGCCGGCGGCGCGCTCGGTCTCGCCGTCATCGTGACCATCGCCTACAACGGCCTCGCCGAGAAGCTGACCAAGGCCGGCGGCGACGTCGCCAAGGCCGTGGACGTACAGGAGTCGGCGAACCACACCGCCTTCTTCGCGGCGGCCTGCTTCGCGACGGTCGCCCTGCTCATCGCGGCCTTCTTCTTCCCGAACGCCAAGCCGCAGGCGCCCGCTCCGGCGGCGCAGGCGGACGGCGAGCCGGCCGCCGAGACCCCGCAGACGGTGACCGCGCACTGACGGTCTCCCGCTAGGAAGAGCTCAGTCAGACGGGGCAGTCCCCGCCCGCGGCGCCCCCCGGAC
>NZ_JBHXCS010000033.1:0-2499 GCF_042725215.1 Corynebacterium sp. NPDC060344
CAGCCTCAGCACCTCGCCGAGCACCCCGAGGAGGACGGCCAGCACCTCGTCGGGCGCGGCGGGCGACTGCTGCGGATCACGGGGGTCACTCGTCATCGGTGGCTCCTTCGGCTAACCGGTGGTGCGGTGGGTCACGTTCACGTCCAGGGCGCCGTCAGCGCCGACTCGGTGTCCGCGACCGAAGTACGGTACTGCGCCGCACACCCCGCCGGCACGAGGCCGGGCAGCAGCAGGAGCCACAACGCGCTCACCCTGCGCCGGAGTTCCCCGTACGGCATGCCGATCCCCGCCATCACCTCGATGCCGCAGGCGGCCGCGGCCACCGCCGACTCGATGCCCTCCCAGCGGTCGGCGCGCAGCTCGCCCGCGTCGCGGGCCTCCCGCAGCAGCTCGCACACCGTGGTGAGCCAGGCCCGGTGGAAGTCGGTGACGGGCGGCTCGCTGCCCGCGCACTCCTTGGTGATCCTGAAGCTCGCGGGGAGGGCCGGCTCCTCGTGCAGGGTCCTGGCCAGCCAGTGGGTGAGGTCGACCAGCGTCTGGAGCGGCGGGACACCCCGGCTGCGCAGCGCGTGCGCCTCTGCGCTGAGCATGGCGCCGCCGCGCTCCTGCACCGCCTCGGCGAGCTCGTCCTTGGAGGCGAAGTGGAAGTACAGCGCGCCCTTGGTGACCCCGGCCGCCACGGCGATGTCGCCGAGCGTCGCGTTCGCGTACCCGTTGCGCTGGAACAGCTGGGCGCCCGCGTGGACGAGCCTGCGGCGGGTCCGCTCCGAGCGCGCCTGCACCGACCTGGCGCTGCGCCCGGCGGCGGGGCCGGTGGTGCTCCGTGCCAATGCCACGTCAGCCCACGCGGGCGAGTCGGGTGTCCGTCGCGTCGGGGGCGGCTTTCACGGGGTGCTCGGGGCCGGCCATGAGGATGGAGCGCTGCAGGGCCCGCAGGGCGGTGGAGGGCTCCAGGCCCTGTTCCCGTACGAGGGTGGCGCGCAGCCGCTGGTAGACGTCCAGTGCCTCGCCGCGGCGGCCGGAGCGGTGCAGGGCGAGCATGAACTGCCCGTGCAGGTTCTCGTGGGTGCGGTAGCGGCTGGCCAGCACGGTGAGCTCGGCCAGCAGTTCGCGGTGGCGGCCGAGCCGGATGTCGGCGTCGATGCGCTGGTCCAGCGCGCACAGCCGGCTCTCCTCCAGCCGCCGCGTCTCCATCTCCAGCTGGGCGCCGCCCTGTACGTCGGCGAAGGCGGGTCCCTGCCACAGGGCGAGGGCCTCGCGCAGCAGGCGGGCGGCGCCGGGGAAGTCCCCGGCGTCCATGGCCCGGTAGCCCATGCCCGCGAGCCGGTCGAACTCCCGGATGTCGCTGGCCGCGCCGCCGCTGTCGAGGAGGTAGCCGCCCGGGAGCGTGACCAGGACGTCCTTCGCGGTGCGCACGGGCGTCCCGTCCTCGCCGCCGGACTCGCCCGCGGCCTCGGCGCCCTCTCCCTGGCCCAGGGCCGTGGAGATCATCGCCCGCAGCTGCAGGACGTACGTCTGCAAGGTGGTCCGCGCGCTGCGCGGCGGCTTGCCCGCCCACAGCTCCTCGGTCAGGGCCGAGACCGGGACCACCTGGTCCGCGTGCAGGGCCAGCAGTGCAAGAACCTGGCGGGGCTTGGGAGCGGTCGGCGTGATCGAGACCCCGTTCACCCGCACCGCAAGCGCGCCCAGAACCGTGATGTCCACGCCCTACTCCCCTGTCCGTGGATGAACCACCGCCAGTAGAAAACAGCACGGCCGGTTTGTCAACACCAAACCGGTCGTACCGTTTTCGCCCGGAACGCTCGATCATCACCCTGAACAGGGACGGGAGTTGAGAAAAGGGGCTCCATGGAGGGGGAGATTGTCGATACCGAACGCTCCATACCCCCGCCAGAAACAGTCCAAGCGGTTGTTTTTGAGACCGTGCCGAAACGGCCCCCTGCGCGTTGTCCCCTGCACAGTCACATTCGCGGAGCCGGATCCGTCATAGCGGTACCGGCATAAAACGGGGCACCCGAGCCCCCACCCCCCGAGGAGTCCCTGATGAACGCACGTATGGGCAACCCCGCCATCGTGGTCCCCGGCGCGATGCAGGCCCTGCAGGCCATGGGCAAGGCCGTCACCGCCACCGGCATCAGCGAGCGCACCCTGGAGCTCGCCCACATCCGGGCCAGCCAGATCAACGCGTGCGGGGTCTGCCTCGACATGCACCCCAAGATCGCGAAGAAGCTCGGGGAGACCGACGAGCGCATCCACGCGATCGCCGGCTGGCGCGACACCCCCTACTTCGACGACGCCGAGCGCGCCGCCCTCGCCCTCGCCGAAGCCGTCACCCGCGTCGCGGACACCAGCAACGCGGTCCCGGACGAGGTCTACGAGGAGGCCGCCAAGCACTACGACGAGCAGCAGCTCGCGGCGCTCATCCTCTCCATCTCCACCGTCAACGTCTGGAACCGCATCAACGTCGCCACCCGCCAGGTCGCCGGCGCCGCCTGGGGC
>NZ_JBHXCS010000034.1:0-2357 GCF_042725215.1 Corynebacterium sp. NPDC060344
GGGCGCCCTGCCGCACTGGTGTGGGGGGCTGGTCGCCGTCGGCGTCCCCGGTTGCGGATGCGGGACACGACGGGGCGTTCACTCCAGAGACTGAACCTCCGGCCGCGCGGAGGGGGCCTGACCGCTTGAACTGACGGACGGGCTGGGGGGCGGGCCTGCTACCGCCGGAACAGAAGAGGACGCGGCAGGCGCCGGCGCCTGAAGCGGAGCCTGCGAGGCATCCTGCTGTCCGATCAGATAGACCGCGGCAAGAATCCCGGCACCAACCAGGAGCGACGCACCCAGCTTCGGGTTCTTGTACGCCCAGTACACGGCGACGCCCGCGAGGGACATCGCGACGATCGTGAACAGGGTCATCGGCCCGTCACCCCGTACGTGACACCCTGCGCTCGCCTGTCGAACGGAGCCGGAATGAATGTCGCACAAGCTTCGTAATGCGCCATTTGTCGCGTGAGCCCGCTCGACGGCAGGCCGTCGCGGAGCTTAGGCTCGGGAACGTCTTTGATGGTTCTTCTCCTTGTACTTGAGATCCAACTCGGTCGGGCGAGGGCTGTCGGACTACACAGGCGGTCCCCTGTTGGCGCAGGGGACCGCTGTTTTTTTGCCTCCAGGTGTTCGAGGGCTGTCGGACTACACGGCGACCGGAAACCCGTTGGCGCGGTCGGCGTCGAACTCGTCCTCGAAGGGCCTCGTTCGGACTCCGGTGCTGCCGGTCAGGGAGAAGCCTACGCAGCGCGAGCGGAGCCGCCACAATGCCAACGGAATCACGCACACGCATAAAAGCGCCTAAGTGGCCCTGACCTGCTGCTTCATGTCGGATGCTCAGCTCACGAGGTTGGTGACAGGCACTTCATGTAGGGGGGTCATGAGGCCGCCAGCAGATCGAAAGTCCTCACATGAACCCTTCGGTGACGCGCACCACGTGACCGAGGGTCACTGGACGGATACTTCCGCTGACCGGCCCTGTCGACGAACATCGAGCAGTCGAACTTCGGGTCCGTCTCTAGGACGTTGAGCAGGTCGTTCGGCCGGTCTAAGCGCTGGTGAACGGGCCGCGGAGGACACCCTCGAAACTCACCTGGCAGGGGACGCCGCCTGAGATACATCTTCGCCCCTGGAGCGAAACGGCTGCGGTCCGATTTCCGGTACCTCAGGTACTGGACCTGCTTCGCGAAGAACATCTCCGAGTTCTTCTTGCAGCACTAGACCTTGTCCTCGATCTCAGTGCCGAAGTCGGCGCCGGCGAGGAGGACGACGGCAAGCTCTGAGTCGCTACCGACCGGTCGCGGGCGGCCGTCGTTGACATCAGATCCGGGCAGCCAGTTGTGGCCTATTGGAACGTTAGGCCGAGCGTCGGGGGCGACGTCGGGCCCGGGCACGGGCAGGGGAGCAAGCTAAGCGATCAGATATCTGATCGGTCCGCCGTGCCGGTCGGTCGCTGCGCTGGGCGTGTCCTGCGGGGCGCAGATTCCGGCAGCGAGTTGTGGGTCATTGGGCCCAGTTTCGCGGTCGGCCGGGCGGCGGCTTGCGACAGCTCTTGCGCCATCTCCTGCGGCATCTGCTGCGGCATCTGTTGCGACTTCTGCTGCCCTTACCGGATTCCGGCCGACCCCGTCTGTGCAGGTCACCACGCGTGGTGGGGGTGTCCGTTTTCGCTGACATCCCCTCTACTGCCCGCCTCCGTCACGTCCCCACCTGAAATTGGCGGTGGGGACGGTGACGCGCGGCGGCCCGGAGAGGGGATCCGGCGCCCCTCGCTGTCGCGCGAAAGCGCCGGCGCCCCGGACCCGTGTCGGCATCAGATTCCGGCAGCGAGTTATGCCGGACTGATATCAGTTCTGCGGCTGGGCGAGGCGTCGGGCGATGTGCCAGACGGCACGTTCGCGGTCGTCGGCGTCGTCCTCCTGGTCGTCGTTCTCCTCGGCTTCGCGGCGACGTCGTGCAGCTGCTTCCTCGCGTCGGCGGGCGAGGGCTTCGAGCATCTCGGCGTACGCGTCCACGACGTCCTGCGGACCGAGAACGACGACCTCGTCGGCGACGTCGGCGAGCGCCAGGACCTCACGGACGCGGGCAGCCATGGCGGCCGGGTCGGTGTTGCCGTCGGTGCCCTCGGCGGCCTGCGTCGCCTCCAGGTCGAGGGCCTTCCTCGCGACCGCGTGCCAGCCGTCCTCGGTGACGCGGACGCCCGCGCGGAGTTCGCCGCCCTCGGCGTCGGCCGCCGCGAGCAAGTCGAGGTTGTCTTCGTCGGTGTCGCCGCCGTCGATGCCGAGCATCGAGCGCAGGTAGCGGGTCCACTCGATCGCGCGGCGGCCCTTGGTCGCGCGCTCGTACTCGTGCCACTTCGCCAGGTTCCACTC
>NZ_JBHXCS010000035.1:0-2229 GCF_042725215.1 Corynebacterium sp. NPDC060344
GCCCCCGCCACAGCGCCAGCGCCCGGCGCTGCAGCGCGGCGGCCCGCTCCGGATCGCCGGCGGCCAGCGCGGCCCGCCCCAGAGCGTGCAACTGCTCGAACTCCGCGACGTCCAGGCGGGCCGGCCCCAGCTGCAGGGTGTAGCCGGGCGGCCGGGTCAGCAGGGTCCGCGGACCGTGCTCGGCGTCGGCCGCGCACAGCATCTTGCGCAACTGGGACACGTACACCTGCAAGGTGGTCGTCGCCGTGCGCGGCGGATCGGTCGGCCACAGCTCGTCGATCAGCGCGGGCGCCGAGACCACCTCGCCGGCGCGCATCAGCAGGGCGGCCAGTACCACCCGCAGTTTCGCGGCCTTCGGGGCGTGCGCCCGCCCCGCGGTCGTGGGTTCGCCGGTGACCTCCACCGGGCCGAGCAGCCCGAACTCCATCAGACCGGCCGTTCCTAGTAGTCCTGGACCACGCGTGCGCGTGCGTCCGCGACCGGCCGGCCGTTCTGCGTCACCGTCAGGGCGACCTCCGCGGCGGTCCGTCCCGCCCGCACCACCGCCGCGCACCGCAGTGCCACGTCGTCCGCCGCGTACCCGCTGAAGCGGACCTCGAAGGAGTCCTGCACGGCCCGGCCCGCCTCGATCCCGCCGGTGCGCGCGGCGGCCAGCAGGGCGCTCTGGCGCATGCCCTCCAGCAGCAGCAGACCCGACAGCCCGCCCCCGCCCGGCCCGGCGAACACCGGATCGCAGGGGCGCGGCACGATCCACGTGTCCAGCCGGCCGGGCCCCGGCCCGTAGTCGGCGCGGGGTCCGGGCGCCACGGGCGCGGCCTCGCGCACCACCACGTTGCCGGGGCTGCGCCGGCCCACCTCGGCCGGGGCCACCGGCCACGAAGGGCCGGGCGCGGCCGGGCCGTCCGGGGCCCGCCGGCTCTGCGCCACGTGGTTGCGGTACAGCACCGGCATCAGGAAGACCAGGCCCGCGCTGCCCGCCGCGCACACCACGTCGTCGATGGCCGCCTCCAGGCGGAACTCCAGCCCGCGCGGCACCCCGCCCACCACGTTCACGGGCGCCACCGCGATCCGGGTCAGCAGCCGCGCCCGGTCCGCTCCGGTCCGCCAGCCGGCCAGGTCCGTGAGCTCCAGTGCGAACCGGTGGAAGAGCCCCACCCGGTCCCCGGGCACCCCGAAGTACTGGTGCCCGACGAACTCGCCGATCTCCCGCACCGTGTCGGTCAGCAGCTGAGGGTCGTGGAAACGCCCCGGGCCGTCGCTGAACAGCGGGTGGGCCGCCGGAATGTCCCCGGCGAGCACGAAGTGCTCCTCGCTGCTGCCCGGCGCCTCCAGCAGGTACCGGTCCCAGGAGGGCGGGCAGTGGATGAGGTGGCGCGTGGCCGTGCCGTGCCCCAGTTCGGGGGCGGTGGTGGATGCGACCGTCATGGTGTCTCCTCGGGCCGGCGACGTCGTGCGGCGACAGGCGGTCCCCCGGGGCCGCGGCCATGTGCGCCCGGGCACGGGTCACCTGTTTCCCCGGGCCGGGCCCCTTGCACGTCCAAGCGTGCGGAGCCGTGTCTCCTTCCTGCCAGCGCAGAACGGTGGCAGCAAGCTGCACGGCAGATAGTTACGGCTTGCGCCGCCGGGCCCAACCGCCCTGGTCGGCGGTGGTGCGAGGGCCGCCGACGGCGTACGCGGACCCGTGCGGGCGCGGGTCCCGCGCGGCCGGTAGGGGTCCGGGCAGGGGGACTGCACGCACCCGCCCGATGCCTACGCTCGGCCCGCGCGGTCCGAGACCTCCCATCCGTCCCGGCCCGCGCCGGCACCTCCAGCGAACCTTCAAGGAGCGGGCATGGCCGACGTCAGCAGCCGGACAGCGGGCCAGCGGGCCCGGGCAGACCTGCTCGATCGCCTCTACATCGAGTCGTCAAGGGGCACCGGCCGGGTCCTGATCCCGGCCCTGTCAGTCCTTGCCGCAGAGCGGGCGACGCCCGGCGCCGGCGGCCCACCGCACGCCTGCGCTTCGCCGAGACCATCCCTTTCACCGCCACGCACGCCCCGGACGCCGCCCGCCTGGCCCACCACCGACTGGGCCCTCACCCACCCGGCGGCAATCGCCTGGCAGGCGGCGAAGACGGGTGAGCCCGTCACCGTTCTCTCCCTCACCCCCGAGGCGTACGAGGGCACGGGCATCCACCCGCTCGACCCCACCTAACCTTCCTCGGACCGGCCCCGCAGCAGCACCACGAC
>NZ_JBHXCS010000036.1:0-2181 GCF_042725215.1 Corynebacterium sp. NPDC060344
CCACCCTGGACGCGCTCGACGCACCCGTGTACATCCCCGGCCCCGACGGCCCCTGGGACGCGGTCGAGGAACGGCTCGAGACCACCGGCCAGGCGGTCGTCTGCACCCGGTGGGGCCAGTGGCTGACCTCCGCCCTGCTCGACCCCGAACTGCGCCCCCTGCTCGGCCAGGACTGGCCGCGCTACCGGCAGACGCCGGTCGCGTCGGGCCGGCTGCGCTTCGCCGTGTCCCGCTTCGTCATGAAGCACACCGCCGCGCTCGCCCTGGGCGTGCACGCGGGCAGCCTGGACCTCGGCTACCAGCTGGGCGGCCGGCCCGTACTGCGCGGGCTCGGCGGTGAGCTGGAGGTGAGCCTCGCCCACACCGACGAACTGATCCTGGTCGGCGTCAGCCGCACCGGCCCGATCGGGGTGGACGCCGAGCCCGCCGACCGGGACATCTCCTTCGAGCTGCTGCGCGACCAGGTCTGCACCCCCCGCGAGGGGGAGGAGCTGGCCGCGCTGCCCGAGGACGAGCGCCGCGCCCGGCTGCTGCGCCTGTGGACCCTGAAGGAGGCGTACACCAAGGCCCTCGGCCACGGGCTGCGCCGCCGCTTCTGCGCCTTCGGGTTCGCCCGCGACGGCGAGGGCCGGGTGGTGCTGGCCGATCTGCCGGGCGGCGGGGACGCCGGGGACGAGGGCTGGGACTTCGTCACCCACCCGCTCGGGGAGTGCTACGTCGTCAGCGTGGCCCACCGGACGCTGCCCGCTCCGTCGCCTGAGCCGCGGTCGCCTGAGCCTGGGTTGCCTCCGTCGGCTCGGTCGGCTCGGTCGGCTCGGCGGCCTTGAGCCGCTTGCCGAGCAGGACGAACAGCAGGATCAGCCCGACCGTCAGCACGATGTGCCCGAGGCCCGCGACCATCGCGAAACCCTCGGGCACGGTGTTGCCGAGCACGGTCTGGGTACCTCGGTAGACCATCGCCAGACAGGTGATCGCGATGCCCGCGTTGTAGCACCAGAAGAAGGCGGTGAACTGCTTCGACCCGGAGAGCCCGAACTGCTTGTCCAGTGCGAGGACGATCAGGAAGCCCAGCATGCCCAGCGCGAGCAGGTGGGTGTGCACGACCGCCAGCTGGGTCTCTCCGGTGAAGTCGTGCGCCTTGGTGAGCTCCCGGTAGTAGAGCCCGGACACCACACCGAGGATCATGTGGACATGTGCCGCGTAGTACGACCTGCGCATCTTCGTTCCGCCCCCGTTGACACCAAATGCCGTTCTGACGGCGGTCATTGAAACACGCGTACGGTTCGGCGGCCACGGGGAGGTGACGGACTGCCCGCTACGGGTGGTCGCCGAGGCGGTCGCCCAGGGGCTGCTCGTCCAGGTGGTCCAGGCACAGCTCGTACAGGTCCTCGCCGTGGGTCCGGCGCCACGGGGCCGGCACCGGCACCGCGGCCGGCCACAGGGCGCGGTGGCCCACCGGGTCCGTGACGACGACGAAGGTGCCGAACTCGTCCGCGAACGGGTCCTCGTCCCACGGGTGGTCGAAGACGTACAGGCTGCCGTTCTCCGCGACCCGCGCCGCGTGCCCGGTCCGCCACATCCGCGCGGCGCCGCCCTGGGCGCAGACCAGCGGGTCGGGCAGGAACCGCTCCCCGGTCGCACCCGGCAGCCCCGGGTAGCCGTGGGCCACCCCGACGCCGGCGACGTACAGCGCGCCGACCGCCCCGGGGGCCACCGGCCGCATCCGCGCGTCCAGTACGTAGGCGTGGTAGCCGGGGGCGGGCCGCGCCGGGCCGCCGGGCACCTGCTCGACCAGCAGCCGCCCCTCGGGCCAGCCCGCGCTGATCGTCAGCTCCGTGTCCTCGGCGCGGGCGAGCGCCACCAGCACGTCGTCGGAAGGGCCCAGGATCGCCGAGGCACCCGTCTCGCGCAGCCAGTGCAGCACCTCGGGCGGCGTCCCGTAGGCCAGCGACGGGTCCGGCAGGTGCACCTGGGCCCCGCACACGAGCGCGGACAGCAGACCCAGCGCGACCTCCGCGTCCGGATAGCCGTGCAGCAGCCAGGCGCTGTCGCGGGCCCGGCCCAGGCAGGCCGCGGCGAGTGCCTCGCCGCCGACCGCGACCGGTCCCCGGGGCGCGACCGCCAGCACCACCGGGGCGCCGGGGTCGAGCGGCCGCGTACGGTCGCCGTCGCGCACCGGCC
>NZ_JBHXCS010000037.1:0-2042 GCF_042725215.1 Corynebacterium sp. NPDC060344
ATCACGGTGTTGGTACGGACGAAGACCTTGGACTTCCAGACCTCCTTGGGCACCATCGTGCGGGCGATGCCCAGAGTGAAGGGCCTGGCGATCAGCAGCGAGCCGAACGCGGTCGCCGCCAGCCACACGTCGACCAAGGCCGGGCCGTACGGGATGAGGGAGGAATCGGGCTGCTTGTAGGACAGCAAGGTGATTCCGGCGAAGAACACGGCCGCGCTCAACTCGATCACCATCTCGTCCCACTTCTTGCCCGAGCGGCGGCCTCGGAAGAGCACGATGCAGGCGATCGCCAGGCCCCACTGGGCGCCGCTGCGCCACTCATCGCTCGTGGCGATGCAGGCGTACGCGATCCAGGGAGCGAAGCTGATCAGGTATCGGGTCATGGAAAAGCTCCTTTCTTACCGCCCATTGCGTCAGCCCGTCCTAAGACGCCGCTAAAGGGGACCCGCCCCCTACCGCCCGGGCGCCCCGGCTCGGCCGCCCGGCCTGGGCCGCCGCCACGCGCCCGCTTCAGCCCTCCCAAGCAATCGGCTGCACGTTCTGGCGAAAATCACTTCGCAACGCCGCCGTCCCGCTGGAGGAACCGTGGTACCCCCGGCCTCGCCCGTGTCCCTCGTGCGGGTGATGGCCGCCCCATCAATTTCGAAATAGTTTCAAAGTCATGAGCACTGAGAACGCTGCCGTGAACTTCTCCGAGCTGGTGAACAAGAACAAGCAAACGCTCGCCCGGCTCAAAGAGTCACCACGGCTGCTGCTGCACCGCAGGGACGGCGAGGACCTGGTCCTCACCACCGTGGCACGGGCTGAGCAAGACCAGAGCGTGGTGTCGGCCGCGACGCGGATACTGGCTGCGATGGCGCGGCGGGAGCCCGGCAGCATGGAACTGCTCCTCGACGTGCTGCCGGACGCCTTTCCCTGGGTCAGCTTCCTCCCCGAGCCCGATGTCCACGCCTTCGCCGTCGAACTCGTCGACACCATGCGCGCCGCCGACTCCATCGGCAACAACGCGTCCATCGCTCACATGCTCATTGCATGGCAGCACACCGCCGAGGTCCACTCCGACCCCGAGCTGCTGGCGGCGCTGACCCGTGACAACGACACGGACTACGGCCCGGCGGCCGATCCGCGCACGGTCGCATGACGCCGGGCCGCGGCGACCGCGCCGCACCCCCTGCGCCGGTCACCATGCGCACGGGACCGAGGCCCTCCACCGGAACGCCTCGCCACCACCAGCTGTAGGGCCAACTGGCGCACGGAACCCACCGCGGACAGACCTGCGAGCAGTGGCAGATCGAAGTAACCGGCGGCGGCCGCATCTGGTACCTCGTGGACACCGCCCATGACACCTGCTGGATCACATTCGCGGGCACGGGCCACCCCCGGGCCACAGAGCGCGGTTGAGCCGGTCTCGCAGCCGGGCCGTGCGTCGCCTCCCCCGGGTTCATGCGGGAGGGGGTGTTTCCCCAGAGCCCGCGGGCACGGCATGGTGCATTGTGCTTTCGTCTGGCCGCGCTCTTGGACGGGGGATCGATGGGGACATGGGATCAGTTTCCGGCGCTGATCGGCGTGGTCGTCGGAGCCGTCGGCTCGTACGCGGTGGCCAGCCTCACCGAGCGGAGCCGCTGGCGGCGGGCGCGGGCGGAGCGCTGGGACGAGAAGAGGTTCCTCACCTACGCGAACTACGCGAGCACCCTGAAGGAACAGATACGCATCGCGCAGCGCATCGGGGCGGCCAGGGGTTTCGAGAACGTGGCGGATCCTCTGGACCCGGGCGAAGGCCTCGCGCAGCTGGCCGAGGCGGAGTCGAGGCGCGCGGCCGAGTGGGAGTCGGTGCTGCTCGTGGGTGATGCCGAAGCCATCGCGGCGGCTCGCGCCTGGCACGAAGCCGTGTGGAACGTCGAGTTGTACGCGCGCGGGCTCAGGGACGACCCCGCCGGGTGGACGAGCGCGGAGAAGGAGGTGAGCCGGGCCCGCGACGCGTTCTACGTGTGCGCGCGCCGCGACCTCGGGATCGCGGGCCCACCCCCGCCCTCCGGCAACTC
>NZ_JBHXCS010000038.1:0-1859 GCF_042725215.1 Corynebacterium sp. NPDC060344
GGTCGCGAGGCGGGTGGCGAGCGCCGGCTTGGGCTGCTTGATCTGGTCCTTCACATAGCGCTCGACCGTGCGCCGGGAGATGGCGAGGAGGTCCGCCACGGCCTTGGTGGACTTGAGCTGCTTCACCAGGAAACGCACCTGGGCGCCCGCGGACTTGGGGATCGGACGGGTGAAGTGCTGCTCGTCGGCGCGTTCGAGGCTGTCGCTGATCTCGGGCATGGGTGGTTGCTACTCTCCGTCGGCCGCGGCGTCGTGGCCCTTGATGTGCCGGGCGGGGTTGTGGCGTTCGTCGAGCATCTGCACGGCCCAGAGCAGGGGCTGGGTGCCCTCGTGCTTGACCATGCCGGGGCTGACACCTAGGCGGAAGCCGCCGGGCAGCGGCTTGCCGTCGGGGGTGCGGGGCAGGAAGTCGAGCGGGCCCGGCCCGTCGGACAGGTAGACCGCGCAGTCGGAGAGGACGGCGATGGGGTACTCCCCCGCGTCGGCCAGCTTGCGCATCTTGCGGTGCATGTTGACCCGGGCCGTGGCGATGACCGCGGCCCGGATGTCGGGCCGCCAGGTGGGGCGTTCGAGCGCGGGCCAGGGCTCGCCCGGCCGGTAGCCGGCGCCCTGCGGGCGTTCGCGGAGCTTGCCGATGCCGCCCTTGACGGTGGACTTGATCGCGGACAGCACCGCGGCCTGGGCCGGATCGTGCTGCTTGTGGTGCGCCATCGCGGTGAGGAACTCGGCCTCGGTGAGCCCGGGGTGCACGCCGAGCTCCGCCATCGTCGCCATGTACGCGTCGCGCAGGCGGGTGTACCAGGCGTCGAGGTACGGCCCGCTGTCGGGGCGCAGCCAGGCCTCGGTCGGCTGGACGGGGTGGCCGAGTTCCTGGGCGTAGGCGAGGGTCGGGGTCGCGTACCAGGCGGGGCCGGCCGGGGCCCGGCCGTGCGGGGTGAAGGGGCTGGGCAGCCGCGGGTCGAGCGCGAGGTCCGAGAGGTCCGCCAGCCAGCAGCCGGGAGTCTTCGGGTCGAAGCGCGGACGGCCGGTGTGGACGGCGGGCCCGATGCCGACGACCAGCCGGTTGGCCGCCGCCGCGAAGGCCATGTTCACGTCGATCCCGACCGCGTGGGTACGGGCGCACTCGGCGTCGCTCAGGAGCTGCGGGTCGCGGATCCAGTCGTACGCCTCCTCGTCGAGGACCTGGTCCGGGGTGCGCTGGTGGGCGCGGGGGTAGAGGGCCGCGACCACCGGGTGCTCGTCGGGGGCCTCCGGGGGAGCGGGGTCGACGGGGCGGGTGAGGGAGCCGGGGACGGGGGCCGAGACCCAGGCGCCGGTGGTCTCGTCGCGGGCGGCGCGGGTGGGCGGACGCAGGGAGGTCATCAGCTCCAGGCCGGAGACGGCCGTGGAGCCGCGGGGGGTGAGCACCCGGGTGGCGTACGAGGTGAGGAGCTCGGCCAGTTCCGGGGCGGGGAGTTCGGCGGTGTCCTCACCCCAGGCGCGGGGGTCGAGCGCACCCCAGGGCAGCACCGCGAGCTGGACGCACTGGCGGCCGGTGGTGGGGGTGGCGGGCCGGTAGACGCGGGCCCAGGGGCCGAAGCCGCGGCGGGTCAGCTGCCACTTGGCCTTGGTGAGCAGGCGGACGACGGGGTGGTCGTCGGGGAGGCGCAGCCCGCGGCGGTCCTCCAGGACCAGGGGGAGGCCGAGTGCCTCGGTGGCCGCTGGGGTGAGGACGAGGAGGGGGTCGCCGTCCTTGCCGTTGCGGTGGAGGCGGGGGGAGCGGAGGTCGGCGGCGGGGCCGAGGGCCCAGGCGATGAGGGCGGGGAGACCGCCGGCGGGGTACTCCAGGACCACCCCGCCGGCGGCGTGGGCGCGGCCGG
>NZ_JBHXCS010000039.1:0-1800 GCF_042725215.1 Corynebacterium sp. NPDC060344
GGTCAGGGGCGGTCTTCGACGGGCCGCCCCTCGACCGTGCGACAGCGTCGCTGGTAATGGCAGCGTGCGGGGCAGCCTTCCCCCGTGATCACCGCACGTGTTGCCGAGCAGTGGAACCTGGAACTGGACGACCTCTTCGTGAACATCGGCCATCGCTTCGGCCGGGTGGAACCACGCCGCCGCATGCGCGACTACGTACGCGGCCTCCTTGCGCCAGTGGCCCGGAAGAACAGCTGGCAGCTGGCTGAACAGGCAGGCCACGCAACCCCCGACGGCCTGCAGCACCTACGCGCCGCAGCGAAGCGGAACCCTGACGACATCCGCGACGACCTGCAGGAATACGTCGATGGTGTCCCGTGGAGTGGTGTACCGGATCTTGGCTGAGAAGTGCGCCGTCGTGGTGTGCCCGCGTGCATCGGCTGTTGGTGAACGCTCCCTGAGAACAGGCAGGCCACCGTGCAACTGTCCTTGGTGAACGGCCAGTTCAACCCAAGGAGCGCACGGTGGCCTTGTCCCAGCATGACCTACTTCGCCTGCTCGAGTCACTACGTTCGACGGACGGTCTTGAACTCGTCCGAGAGGTCGCCGAACGTCTGCTCCAAGAGCTGATCGAGGCCGAGGCCACCGCGAGGATCGGCGCCGATTGGGGTGAACACACCGAGGCCCGCACCGCCTATCGCAACGGGCACCGGGAGAAGACCCTCACCACACAGGCCGGTGATCTGGAACTCGCTATCCCGAAACTGCGGGCCGGCAGCTTCTTCCCGAGCCTGCTGGAACGACGGCGCCGTATTGATCAGGCCCTATACGCCGTGATCATGGAAGCGTACGTCCACGGCGTGTCCACGAGATCCGTCGATGACCTGGTCAAGGCCCTGGGTTCGGACACCGGGATATCGAAGAGTGAGGTCTCCCGGATCTGTGCCGGCCTCGATGAACAGCTCGAGGTGTTCCGCACCCGGCCTCTCGATCACATCCGGTTTCCGTACCTGTTCCTCGACGCGACCTACGTCAAGGCACGGGTTGATCACCGGATCGTCTCCCAGGCCGTGGTCATCGCGACCGGGGTCACCGAGGACGGCGGGCGTGAGGTCCTCGGCATCATGGTCGGCGACAGCGAGACCGAGGCCTTCTGGTCCCAGTTCCTTCGTCACCTGCGCGAACGCGGTCTCACAGGCGTCCGCCTGGTGATCTCCGACAGTCACAGCGGACTGGTCAAGGCCATCCGGAAGGTCATGATCGGTGCCGCCTGGCAGCGCTGCCGCGTCCACTTCGTCCGCAACGTGTTCTCCGTGATCCCCAAAGGCTCCGCGGAGATGGTCGCCGCGACCATCCGCACCCTCTTCGCCCAGCCCACCGCCGAAGCCGTCCGATCCCACCTCGACACCGTCGCCGACATGCTCGGCGGACAGTTCCCCAGGGTCAGGGAGATGCTGCTGGGAGCAAAGGAGGACCTGACCGCGTTCGCGGACTTCCCCCATCAGCACTGGAAGAAAATCCAGTCGACGAACCCGCTCGAGCGCCTGAACCGGGAGATCAAACGACGCTCCGACGTCGTCCAGGTCTTCCCCAACACCGCCGCCGTCAGCCGCCTGGCCACCGCCGTCCTCACCGAACTCCACGACGAATGGGTCGCCTTCCCCCGCCGCTACCTCTCCATCGAAAGCATGGACAGCCTCTATCCGGACACCAACGCCAACCTGCCTGGCACCATCCAGTGATCAGCTACACCACCACAAGGGACATGACCCGGCCCGCATCGCCCACCTCCTGGGCCTGGCGCCCTCGACCGTGCACTTG
>NZ_JBHXCS010000040.1:0-1794 GCF_042725215.1 Corynebacterium sp. NPDC060344
GGCCCGGGTCTGGCTGCGCGACAACCAGACCGAGGTCGTCGGCGCGGGAACCTCGCAGTTCGGCCCGTGGCGGGTCGGCGACGTGGTGGTCAAGGCGATGTACAAGGAGGTCACCGCCTACGCGGTGGCCGACGGCCAGGAGAAGTGGAAGGTCCCGCTGCAGACGCCGCTGTGCGGAGCTCCGCCGGCCCCCTCCGCCAACGGCAAGCTGGTGCTCGGCGTCCGCGAGAAGGACTCGCAGACCTCGCACTGCACGGATCTCCAGCAGATCGACCTGACCACGGGCAAGGCCGGGTGGAAGGCGCCGGTGCCCCAGGAGAACCCGTACGACACCCCGGGGGAGTTCCTGCTGGCGATCACCGGTGACACCGTCGCCGTCGCCCGGACGGCCGTCATGAGCGGCTTCTCGGTCACCGACGGCAGGAAGCTCTTCGGTACGTCGAGCGAGAACGGCTGCTCCCCGAGCGAGTTCGCCGGGGGCTCTCGGCTGATGCTCGTACGCAACTGCCCCGAGCAGGTGATGCTCCAGGAAGTGGACCCGGCGACGGGCACCGCCAAGTGGAGCCACCAGTACGACAAGGGCTGGAACCTCGGCCGGGTCCTGTCCATGGACCCGCTCGTGGTCGCCGCCTACCACAAGGACCGGAAGGTCTGGAACATCACGGCGTTCACCCCGGACGGCAAGGTCCGCTCGCAGAGCGACATGGCGTTCGGGGTCACCGGCCGCTGCAACGGATGGGGCAACGCGGACGGCCTCCAGGAGTGTGACGCCGCCGTGGCCGACGCCGACACGCTCTACATCGGTGCGGGCAAGCCCGGCAAGTCCCTCGGCATCGACGACACCAACCAGGTCGTCGCCGTCGACCTGAACACGGGCAAGGAGAAGTGGCGCACCATCGAGCAGCCCAAGGGCCGCACCGTGTGGCCGCTCGCGGTCGAGAACGGCAGGGCCGTCGTGTACGTCTCGCCCGGCAGAGGCGAGGCGGCCTCCGTCGTGTCCCTCGCCCCCGCCGACGGCGCCTCGCAGCCGGTCCTGCAGAGCCCGGCCGCGGCCGAGGGCGCCGAGAGCGTCTTCTCCACCTCGGCCCTGCGCGTCGCCTGGGCGGGCGGACGGCTGTTCCTGCTCAACGGCAGGGTCTACAGCCCCGAGCCCAGGAAGGCGAGCCGCGCGCTCCTGTCCTTCGGCAAGTAGCCCGCGTACGGAACCAGGACCGGAATCAGGACCGGGCAAGCAAGCAAGCACGCAAGCACGCAAGCAAGGAGGAGGAGGCGCACGGTGCGCAATCCGCAGGACGACGCCGAGAGGCGCAGGATCGTCATCGGGATCTACGCGGTGACGGCGGTGGCGGCCACCGCTGCCGCCGTCGGCACCCTGGCGATGGTCCACAGGGCCGAGGACCGCACCGGCGCCTCCTCGACCGCGGGGTGGAAGACGGTGGTCAACCCCGAGCACGGCACCGCGTTCGACGTCCCGCCGGACTGGGAGGTCGTCTCGTCCAGCGTCTTCAGCGGCTATGAGGACCACAAGGACCCGGACAAGGCCCTCATCGGGCACACGGCGCCCGCGTTCTACAAGTCCAAGTGGTGCAGCATCGACGGCAACGGCGACGGCGTGGTCAATGACGTCCACCTCGCCAGCACCGGGACCAAGGGCGCCGACGGCGCCAAGTCCACCGCCGAGGTCGCCGAAAAGACCGCTCCGACCTGGGTCTACGCCGCTTACACCCAGCCGGACAAGTCCGTCGTGAAGTGGGACGAGCCGGTGGAGTACACCACGAAGTACGGAGTCAAGGG
>NZ_JBHXCS010000041.1:0-1755 GCF_042725215.1 Corynebacterium sp. NPDC060344
GCCGCGGCCCGGCCCGCGGAGCCGGGCGGACCGCTGGACGGGGCCGCCTGCGTCCTCGTACGCCCGGACGGCCACGTCGTCTGGGTCGGCTCCGCCGGCCAGGCGGGCCGGGGCGGCGGGGCGGGCGACGGACTGCGCGGGGCCCTTGAGCGCTGGTTCGGCGCGCCGCGCTGAACCGGACCCCGCGCACTGAAGACTCAACCCAGAAGCCAGAGAAGAGGACCCCCATGGAAGGGACAGCCGTGGACGCGGACGTCATCATCGTCGGCGCCGGCCCCACCGGGCTGATGCTCGCCGGCGAGCTGCGCCTGGGCGGGGCGAGCGTCATCGTCACCGAGCGCCTCACCCAGCCCACCGGCCAGTCCCGTGGCCTCGGCTTCACCGCACGCGCCATGGAGGTGTTCGACCAGCGCGGGCTGCTGCCGAGGTTCGGGCAGGGCGAGACGCTGGAGACCAGCCCGCTGGGCCACTTCGGCGGCGTGCAGTTCGACTACACGGTGCTGCCCGGCGCCCACTTCGGGGCCCGCGGCATCCCGCAGAACATCACCGAGGGCGTGCTGGAGGACTGGGCCGGCGAACTCGGCGCGGACATCCGGCGCGGCTGGGACTTCCTGGACCTGTCCGAGGGCTTCCTGGACGGCGACGGCGTCGAGATCACCGTGTCCACCCCGGACGGCGTGCAGCAGCTGCGCGCCTCCTACCTGGTGGGCTGTGACGGCGGACAGAGCAGCGTCCGCAAGGCCGCCGGGATAGGTTTCCCCGGCAGCGCGGCCACCCGCGCGATGTTCCTCGCCGACGTCACCGGCTGCTCGCTGCGCCCGCGGTTCCTCGGCGAACGCCAGCCCAACGGCATGGTCATGGCCGCGCCGCTGGCCCCCGGAGTGGACCGCATCATCGTCTGCCCCGACGGGACCCCGGCGCGCGGGCGCGACGCCCAGCCGGTGACCTTCGCCGAGGTCGCCGACGCCTGGGAGCACATCACGGGCGAGGACATCCGGGCCGGCGGGGCCGAATGGGTCAGCTACTTCACCGACGCCGCCCGCCTGGCCACCGACTACCGGCGCGGCCGGGTCCTGCTCGTCGGCGACGCGGCGCACATCCACCTCCCGGCCGGCGGCCAGGGGCTGAGCACCGGTGTGCAGGACGCCGCCAACCTGGGCTGGAAGCTGGCCGCGGTCGTGGCCGGCGGCGCCCCCGAGGACCTGCTCGACACCTACCACGGCGAGCGGCACCCGGTCGGCGAGCGGCTGCTGATGAACACCAGCGCCCAGGGCACGGTGTTCCTCGGCGGCGCCGAATCGGACCCGCTGCGGGCGCTGTTCGCCGAGCTCATCGGCTACGACGACGTCAAGCGTCACCTGGCCGGCATCGTCAGCGGCCTCGACATCGCCTACGACCTCGGCGAGGGCGGCCACCCGCTGGCCGGCCACCGGATGCCGCAGCGCTCGCTCGTCACCGCCGACGGCGAGGAGACCAGCACCACCCGCCTGCTGCACCAGGGGCGCGCCGTGCTCCTCGACCTCGCCGACAGTCCCGCCCTGCGCGCGGCCGCGGCGGGCCGCTCCCACCAGCTGAACATCACCACCGCCACGGCCAAGCCCGTGGACGGCGACGACCCGCTGAACGGCACGGCGGCGCTGCTCATCCGTCCCGACGGGCACGTTGCCTGGGGCGGGGACAGCGCCGAGGAACTCGACCACGCTCTGAGCCGCTGGTTCGGCGCAGCGCATTGACCACGCCGCCGGGCCCGCACCG
>NZ_JBHXCS010000042.1:0-1747 GCF_042725215.1 Corynebacterium sp. NPDC060344
GACCCGGCCCAGATGCCACGCCTCCAGGAGATCCACGCCAACCTCATCGACCGGCTCCAGGAGGCCAGGGACCATGGCTGGTTCGGCGAGGTCGCCGCGATCGAGACCACCCTGGCCGCCGCCGCCCAGAAACTGGAGGCCATGCGCGACCGTGCGGCCCAGCCGTCCACCGTCCACCTCGGCATGCCCGACATCCGCAGCAACGTTGGTCGCATTACTCCGTAGCTGTGACAGATACCAGGGGCGTTTCAAAGTCCTGATGATCGCGTGAGTTCGCAGGTCAGGTAGTCGGGCCGCCCGTCACGTACGCAACGAAGCTCCGGTTGAACGGGGTGACCTTCCCAAGTCGCCCTGAACCACCGGAGCTTCGATGTGTCGTAAGTCTGCCACCGTCTGTTTCGTCAAGTCGCCTGTTCTGGAGGGTGTTGCGGGGCTCTCGTTGGTGGAGCGGTTGCAGATGCTGCCCGATCCACGGCGGCGGCGCGGGGTGCGTCACCCGTTCGTGGCAGTGCTGCTGGTTGCCGCCTCGGCGGTGATCGCCGGCGCTCGCTCGTATGCGGCGATCGGCCAGTGGTCCGCGAGTGCTCCGCAGCACGCCCTGGCCCGGCTCGGCGCGCGTGTGACGGGCACGCTCGGGGTGCGCGTCGCCCCGAGCCCCGCCACGATCCGACGGGTCATCGCCCTGGTCTGCCCCGGCGGCCTGGCCGACCTGACCGGCGCCAGTCCCAGTGGCGCGGACTCGGTCGCCGTGGACGGCAAGGCCGCCCGCGGCTCCCGGCACGGCCAGACTCCCGCCGCCCACCTCCTGGCCGCGATGACCGGCGACGGCCAGACCGTCACCCAGCTGCGGGTTCCGGATAAGACCAACGAAATCACCTGCTTCGCAGCCCTGCTGGGGCCCTACGACCTGAGCGGTGTCACCGTCACGGCCGATGCCCTGCACACCCAGCGCGACCATGCGCGCTTCCTGGTGGAAGAGAAGAACGCGCACTACCTGCTGGTGGTCAAGGCCAACCAGCCCGGACTGCACCGCAGGCTCCGCTCGCTGCCGTGGAAGGACGTCACCGCACGCCGCTACGACCGCGAGGTGAGCCATGGCCGCAAGGAAACCCGTGTGACCAGGGCCCTCACCGTCACAGGCCTGGACTTCCCCCATGCCGTCCAGGCCGTGCGCGTCCTGCGTCACCGCACCGACCTCAAGACCGGCACGGTCAGCCGCCAGACCGTCTACGCGATCACTGACCTGACCTCACAGCAAGCCTCGCCCCAGCGGCTCGGTCGGCTCGCCAGGTCCCAGTGGACCATCGAGAACCGGCTCCACTTCGTCCGGGACACCACCTTCGGCGAGGACGCCTCGAAGATCCGTACCGGCCGCGGTCCCGAGAACATGGCAACCCTGCGCAACCTGGCGATCAACACGCTCCGGCAACAAGGACACCGCAACATCGCCGCCGGCCTCCGCCACGTCTCCTACGACCCCTTCAACCGACCACTGGACCTGCTGAACATCCCCTGACCAGCCGGTCTACATAAGCACCGCGACTTTGAAACGCCCCTGGCCCGAGGGTGCGGTGGTGTTCTCGGTGGACGAGAAGTCCCAGATCCAGGCCCTGGACCGGTCCCAGCCGGTCCTGCCGACCGGGCGGTCGAGTTCAAGAAGTCCCTGATCAGGATCGACAAGGAGGTGCCCGAGCATCTCCCGGTACGGATGATCACCAACGGTGCAGTGGACCGCACCGTCTACCGG
>NZ_JBHXCS010000043.1:0-1656 GCF_042725215.1 Corynebacterium sp. NPDC060344
GCCTCCGGGCACGCGGGCCCGGAGGCCCTGACCGAAAAACCTTAAGGAATCGAAGATGACGACCCGTGAGGTTGAGCACGAGATCACCATCAGCGCCCCGGCCGGTGCCGTCTACCGGCTGCTGGCCGAGGTGACCAACTGGCCGCGGATCTTCCCGCCCACGATCCACGTCGACCGGGTGGAGGCCGAGGGGTCCGAGGAGCGGATCCGGATCTGGGCCACCGCCAACGGCGACGCCAAGAACTGGACCTCGCGCCGCACCCTCGACCCCGAGGGCCTGCGCATCACCTTCCGCCAGGAGGTTCCGGCCGCGCCAGTGGCCGCCATGGGCGGCACCTGGATCCTGGAGCCCCTCGGGGAGTCCGAGACCCGGGTCAGGCTGCTGCACGACTACAGCGCGATCGGCGACGACGCGCACGACCTGCTGTGGATCGAGCGGGCCGTCGACAAGAACAGCACCTCCGAGCTGGCCGCCCTCAAGGACAACGTCGAAGCCGCCCACGCGGCCGAGGACCTGACCTTCTCCTTCACCGACACCGTGGAGATCAACGGGTCGGCGAAGGACGCCTTCGACTTCATCAACGAGGCCGACCGGTGGGCGGAGCGCCTGCCGCACGTGGCCGTCGTACGGCTCACCGAGGACGTCCCGGGCCTGCAGACGCTGGAGATGGACACGCGCGCCAAGGACGGCTCGGTGCACACCACCAAGTCGTACCGGGTCGTCTTCCCCGACCACAAGATCGCCTACAAGCAGGTCACGCTGCCCGCGCTGATGACCCTGCACACCGGTGAGTGGACCTTCGTGGAGAAGGACGGCGTCACCGCCGCCTCCTCGCAGCACACGGTCACCCTCAACACGGCCAACATCGCCAGGATCCTCGGCGAGGAGGCCACGGTGGCCGACGCCCGCGCGTACGTCCACACGGCGCTGAGCACCAACAGCACGGCGACGCTCAACCACGCCAAGGCCTACGCCGAGCAGAAGAGCTGACCATGGCGGACCTGCTGGACACCCAGGTCGTTGTCGTCGGGGCCGGCCCGGTCGGGCTGATGCTCGCCGCGGAGCTGCGCCTCGGCGGCGCCGACGTGGTCGTGCTGGAGCGGCGGCACGCGGCCAGCAGGGAGTCGAGGGCCTCCACGCTGCACGCCCGCACCATGGAGATCCTCGACATCCGCGGCCAGATCGAGGAGTTCGGCAGCCCGCCGAACGAGCCGCGCGGCCACTTCGGCGGCATCCCGCTGGACCTGACGCTGCCCGGGCCCTATCCCGGGCAGTGGAAGGTCCTGCAGACCAGGACCGAGGCGCTGCTGGAGGAGTGGGCGCTGTTCCTCGGCGTCGACATCCGGTGCGGGCACGAGCTGCTCGCCCTGTCCGGCGGCGGCGAGGACGACGCGGCCACCGAGTACATAGAGGCGCAGGCCGTGCGCCGCGACGGCACCGCCGTCCGGGTACGGGCCCGCTACCTGGTCGGCTGCGACGGCGAGGACAGCACCGTACGCCGGCTCGTCGGCGCGGCCTTCCCCGGCCACGACGCCGGGCGGGAGCTGATCCGCGCCGACGTCTCCGGGATCGACATCCCCAACCGGCGCTTCGAGCGGCTGGAGCAGGGCCTGGCCATCGCCGCGCGGCGGCCGGACGGGGTGACCCGGGTGCTG
>NZ_JBHXCS010000044.1:0-1654 GCF_042725215.1 Corynebacterium sp. NPDC060344
GCGCCAGCCCGTGTGCCGCCTCCCACAGCTCCCAGGAGGCCCGGGCCTCCACGAACCGCGTCATGCCGTCGGCCAGTTCCACCGTCTGCGCCCACAGCCCGGCCCGGTGCGCCGTCCGCACCATCGGTTGTGGAAGCGGCCGGGCCCGTCGCCGGGGAAACCGCCGGGGAGACCGGTGAGGAGGCCGGTGAGGAGGCCGGTGAGGACGAACTCCTCCTCTACAGCCGGCGCGACGGCCGTAGAGGAGGAGGACGGCGCCGGTGCACCAGATGGCGCGCGGCGGTGGCGGCCGGCGGCCAGGGAGCCACCGCGGTGCTCTTCATCGCCGCCTCCCTCAGAGGGCCGCGTCCCTCGCGACCCGCCAGGACAGGGTGGCGCCGACCGCATGGCCGAATCCAGGCCGTGCTGTTGGCAACTTGCTCTCTGACACCTACTGTCACCCGCTCCCCGGCCGTCCCGCCCGGGCTGTCCCACCCGCGCCGTCCCACAGGCGGTCCCACCCAGGCCGTCTCACCCCTGGTCGAGCAGCCCGGTCTGCGCGACGTTGACCCCGGCCTGGAACCGGCTGTGGGCCTCCACGTCCAGCATGATCTGCGATATGTAGCGCCGGCAGGTGCGCACCGACATGCCCAGGCGCCGGGCCACCAGCTCGTCCTTGTACCCCTGCGCCATCAGCTTGACGATCGAGCGCTTGAGGTCGTCGGTGACCTCGGGGGTGTCCTCGGCGTCCGCGCTGAACTGCGTGGCCCCCGCCCACAGGTGGTCGTACACCTTGCACACGAACGCCACCAGCGTCGGCTCCCGCACCACGACCGCGCCGGGCCTCCGGCCCACCACGTGCTGCTCGGGCAGGAAGGCCACCTCCCGGTCGTAGACGACGATCCGGTCGATGAGTTCGTCGGTGGTGCGCACCTCGGCCCCGCTGGAGGTGACCGCCCGTACGTACGCGGTGGTGGCCAGATCCCGGCGCACGGTGTGCTGGTAGAGGTGACGGATCCGGACCCCCCGCTCCAGGCGCTCCAGAGTCTTGCGGCGGGCGTTGGTCAGCAGGGGGGAAGGCCGCGACCCACCGGGCTGGGCGCTGAGCACCTCGGTGCGGCAGCGCTCGCCACACTCGTCGAGCATCGCCTGGAGCACCGAGAGGTCGCTGATCACGTCGATGGCCTCGGTCTGGTTGCGCTGCTGGCGGCTCTCGAAGTAGGCGGGCAGCAGGGAACGCATCTGGGTGCGCACGTCCGTGACCGCCTGCTGGAGCTCACGGATGTGGCTCTCGGTCGCCCCTACCAGGTCGGTCGCGGCGGCGTCCGGGCTCACCGCCACCAGCAGGTCGGGCTCGCCCGGCATGGGGCGCAGCAGGCTGAGCGCGGACAGGACCTGCTCGATGCCCGCCACGGTGGCCGTGTCGGTGCCCAGGGATGTGGCGATCTCCTCTCGGACAAAGCGGCCCAGCAGGACGGCTTTGCGGTAGGCCATGGCGCTGCCGTCGTCCAATTCGGCGAAACCAGGAACAGAGAGGGCGCTTTCAGACATCCCGCGATACTCCCCCGTGCGGTGAGGACTTGCTGTCAGGCGAGTTTACGTACGGGTGACGGACGCGGCGCGGACCGAGATGGTTTCCGAGCAACGAAGTTCACGACGGATGACGACGAGTGGG
>NZ_JBHXCS010000046.1:0-1524 GCF_042725215.1 Corynebacterium sp. NPDC060344
GGTCCGCACTCCCGAACACCGCCGTGGTCACGGGGCCCCCACGGTGCTCTCAACCGAGGCCGTCTGGATGTGTCCCGGTTACGGCGGTCTCTGGCCGGGCTGCCAGGGCGTGTCAGCGATCTTGTGTAAGTCGCCTGGTGTCATTGGATGCTGAGCCGGTCCTCGAAGAAGAGTGAGAACTGGTTCAGTGCCTCTTTCCAGTGTGCGGCGACGTGGTTCGCGTCGCGCGCTTTCGGATTGATCTGCTCGCGGACCGCGAGGTAGAGGACCTTCAACGCGGCTTGTTCCGAGGGGAAGTGGCCGCGGTTGCGGGTGGCCTTGCGGAGGCGGGCGTTCATGGACTCGACCATGTTCGTGGAGTAGACCACCGTCCTTATGGTCGGGGGGAACGCCAGGTAGGGCGTGAACTCCGGCCAGGCAGATCGCCAGGTCCGGACGATGGCCGGGTAGCGTTCGCCCAGGTCAGAGGACTCAAATGTGTCGAGGGCCTGCTCGGCGGCCTGCTCGGTCGGCGCCGTGTAGATGGCCTTCAGGGCCGGCACCAGCTTCGGGTGGTCCCGGGCCGACGAGAGCCTGAGCGAGGCCCTGGTCAGGTGGATCACGCAGGTCTGGACGGTGGCCTTCGGCCAGGTCGCGGTGACCGCGTCGGGCAGGCCCTTCAACCCGTCGCAGACCACGATGCAGACGTCCTCGATGCCCCGGTTCCGCAGCTCGGACAGCACAGCCATCCACGTGGTCGCGCCCTCGCCCTCGGCTCCGACCCACAGACCCAGGACGTCCTTGCGGCCGTCCATGTCGACGCCGACGGCCAGATAGACCGGTTTCGACGTCACCGACCCAGAGCGAATCTTCACCCACAACGCGTCGATGTAGATGATCGGCCAGACCGGGTCGAGGGGCCTGTTCTGCCAGGTCACGAGCTCGTCGATCACCGCGTCGGTGACCTTGCTGATCAGATCGGGACTGACCTCGACCCCGTAGATCTGCGCCAGATGCGAGCGGATGTCGCGCACGCTCATGCCGCGGGCGTAGAGGGAGAGGATCCGGTCGTTGAACCCGGCGAGCCGGCGGGCGTTCTTGGGGACCATGCGCGGTTCGAAGTCGCCGTTGCGGTCCCGCGGCACCGCCAGCGTGACCGCTCCGGCATCGGTCAGGACCGTCTTGGGCGAGGTCCCGTTGCGGGAGTTCCCCGAGCCGTGACCCGCTGAATCTCCGCGTTCGTAGCCGAGGTGCTCGCTCATCTCGGCTTCCAGGGCCCGCTCCAGAACGGCCTTGGTGATCTCCGTCAGGAGCCCGCCCTCACCGAGCAGGGCCGCTCCCGAGGCGTCAGCCCTGTCGAGCAGTCGCTCGACCACCTCGTCGATCATCTCGTCGCCGGCCACGGACGCGGCCGCTTCGTTTTTGTCTGCCATGACTCGTCCGATCCGCCTGGCCCACAGGCCCGAGGCCGAGCCCCGGGCCAGGCTTCCACATCACGGACTTACACGATCTTTCAGACACGCTCACGAAGTGTCGAGGAACGGC
>NZ_JBHXCS010000047.1:0-1263 GCF_042725215.1 Corynebacterium sp. NPDC060344
ACGTCGCGAGGCCCCCCTTCTCCCGAAGTTACGGGGGCATTTTGCCGAGTTCCTTAACCACAGTTCACCCGATCGCCTTAGTATTCTCTACCTGACCACCTGTGTCGGTTTGGGGTACGGGCCACACAACCACTCGCTAGAGGCTTTTCTCGGCAGCATAGGATCACCAACTTCCCCACTACGGGTACGCATCACGTCTCACCCTTCATGCGGTCCGGATTTACCTGGACCGCGGGCTACACGCTTACACCACCATCCATCAGGTGGCACGGCTACCTTCCTGCGTCACCCCATCACTTGGCTACTACCAGATCAGGTCCCCTGCATCCACCACCAGGCCACGCCCGAAGGCATGAAACGGCGGCTTCAGGAGGGTTAGTATCACTGATTCACCATGGGCGCGATTGTGCGGGTACGGGAATATCAACCCGTTGTCCATCGACTACGCCTGTCGGCCTCGCCTTAGGTCCCGACTCACCCTGGGAGGATTAACCTGGCCCAGGAACCCTTGGTCATCCGGCGGAGGAGTTTTCCACTCCTCATTCGCTACTCATGCCTGCATTCTCACTCGTGTCCACTCCACCACAGGTCACCCCGCAGCTTCACAGCCGAACACGACGCTCCCCTACCCAGCCAGCCACAAGGACTGACTGCCGCGGCTTCGGCGGTATGCTTGAGCCCCACTACATTGTCGGCGCAGGACCACTCGACCAGTGAGCTATTACGCACTCTTTCAAGGATGGCTGCTTCTAAGCCAACCTCCTGGTTGTCTTCGCGATCCCACATCCTTTTCCACTTAGCATACCCTTAGGGGCCTTAGCCGGCGATCTGGGCTGTTTCCCTCTCGACTACGAAGCTTATCCCCCGCAGTCTCACTGCCGTGCTCTCACCTCACCGGCATTCGGAGTTTGGCTGATGTCGCTAAGATGATAGTCCCGCTAAACCAACCAGTAGCTCTACCTCCAGGAGGAAACACACGACGCTGCACCTAAATGCATTTCGGGGAGAACCAGCTATCACGGAGTTTGATTGGCCTTTCACCCCTACCCACAACTCATCCCCTCAGTTTTCAACCTAAGTGGGTTCGCGCCTCCACAGAGTCTTACCTCTGCTTCACACTGGCCATGGGTAGATCACTCCGCTTCGGGTCCAGGACACGCCACTACAACACACTAGTTAGTATTCGCTTTCGCTACGGCTACCCCACACGGGTTAACCTCGCGACGTGCCGCTGACTCGCAGGCTCATTCTTCAAAAGGCACG
>NZ_JBHXCS010000048.1:0-1066 GCF_042725215.1 Corynebacterium sp. NPDC060344
GTACCCGAGTGAGGAGATCCGGATGAGCGATGAGACCCTGCGCGTGGCGGTCGTCGGCGCGGGCATCGGCGGCCTGGCCGCGGCGATGGCGCTGCGCCGGGCCGGCCTGGAGGCCGACGTGTACGAGCAGGCCCCGGAGCTGTCGGAGGTCGGGGCCGGGCTGCACCTGGCGCCCAACGGGGCCCGGCTGCTGCACCGGTTCGGGCTGGAGGAGCGGCTGCGGGAGGTCGCGGTGCGCCCCGAGGCCCTGGAGATCCGGCTCTGGGACAGCGGCCTGGCGGTGAACCGGCAGCCGTTGGGAGCCGCCTGGGAGGCCGAGTACGGCAGCCCGCACTACACGGTCCACCGCGCGGACCTGCACCGGATCCTCGCCGACCAGGTCCCCGCCGAGACGGTGCACCTGGGCCGGCGCCTCGTCGGTTTCGAGGAGGACGAGGACGGGGTGCGCCTCGACTTCGAGGACGGCACCCGCGGGCGGGCCGATCTCCTGGTCGCGGCCGACGGAGTGCACTCCGTGGTGCGCCGCCGGCTCGCCGCCGCGTCCGACGCCCCGGTGTGGTCGGGTACCGCCGCGATCCGCGGGGTGGTGCCCGTGGAGCTGCTGCCCTCGCTGGGCGGGCGGGCCGCCGACACCATGTACGTGTGGACCGGCGCGCGGGAGCGGCTGCTCGCCGCCCCGGTCCGCTCCGGGCGCGAACTGTCCTTCGTCGCCGTGGTGGCGGACACCGCCGACCGCGGGGACTCCTGGACCCGGCGGGGCGACGGGCGCGAGCTGGCGGCGGCCTTCGCCGGCTGGGAGCCCGCCGTACGGGAACTGGCCGGGGCCGTGGCCGAGGCCGGGCACTGGTCCCTGTACGACCGCGAGCCGCTGGCCCGTTGGAGCACGGCGCGCACCACCCTGCTCGGGGACGCGGCCCATCCGATGCTCCCCCACCACGGCCAGGGCGCCAGCCAGGCCATCGAGGACGCGGTGGCGCTGGCCGGTTTCCTGCGGCGCGAGCCGGACGGTCCGGGCCGGGTCGCCGCCGCCCTGCGCCGGTACGAGGAGCTGCGCCGGCCCTACACC
>NZ_JBHXCS010000049.1:0-1050 GCF_042725215.1 Corynebacterium sp. NPDC060344
TGTGTATAAGAGACAGGGGCGGCCCCCAGGTCCGCGGTGCGCGCGAAGGCGGCGGGCGTGTTCACGCACTCCTCGGGGGTGAAGCCGAGGGAGGCGAGGGCGGCGATCGTGGCGGCGGAGGCCGGAGTCCCGGCGGTGCCCAGGATCACGTCGTAGCGGTCGCCCGCGCCGGGCAGGGCCCGTACCTCCACCCGCCGCACGGCCGGGAACTCCCGGGCCAGCGCAGTGAACAGCGCCGGGGCGACACGCAGTTCGGGATCGGGGCCGGTGGCCCAGTCGAGCAGGCGCAGGTCCCCGAGCAGGATCGAGCCGCCCGGCGCGAGCAGGTCCAGGGTGCGTGCCAGGACGGTGCGCAGGTAGCCGAGGCCGGGGAAGTGCTGGACGACCGAGTTCAGGACGACGGTGTCGAAGTATCCGGCGGGCAGCCCCGCCGTGTCGTGCGCCTCCCGGCAGCTGAGCCGCACCTTGCCGCGCAGCCGCTCGTCCGCGTTGGTCCGGGCGCGCAGCGCGTCGAGGGCCGCGCCGGAGAAGTCGGTGGCCCAGTACTCCTCGCACCGCGGGTCCGCCGCCAGCTGGGCCGCGAGCAGTCCGGTGCCGGCGCCGATCTCCAGGATCCGGCGCTGCCCCAGCTCGCGGACGCAGTCCACCGTCGCCGCGCGCCGCTCGCGCAGCACCTGCGCGGACACGGGCGGGGCGTCGGCCGCGCCGATGGAGTCGGCGAACGCCTCCAGCTCGTAGGGGTCCCGCGTGCGCGCCTCGGCGTACAGGGCGGCGTAGACCTCCTTCCACTCGGCGATCCGCACCGGGTCCGCCACGGTGGGGTGCGGATCGGCCGCGGGCACCACGTGCGCGACCAGCTTCCATCCGTCGTCGCGGTCCCCGGTCAGGGTCACCGCCGCCTCGGCCACGCCCGGGTGCTCCCGCAGCGCCGACTCCACCGCGCCGAGCTCCACCGGCATCCCGTGCAGGGTGACGCGGTCCGCCGACCGGCCGGCGAACTCCAGGGCGCCGTCCTCGCGCACGGTCACCAGGTCGCCGGTGCGGCGCCTG
>NZ_JBHXCS010000050.1:0-1002 GCF_042725215.1 Corynebacterium sp. NPDC060344
GCACACGCCCCCAGACGCCCGGCCCCCCACCCTGCGCCCCCGCCTGGCGGGGGCGTCGGCGCTTTCGCCGCACGGCGCGAGCCGGGCGGACGGCCCACCGCCACGCACCCGATCCCCTCGCCCGGCCGCCGCCACCACCCACCCCCCACCCTTCTCTTTCGTCTTGCTTGGGGCGGCAGGGGGCCGTAG
The DNA here is from genome assembly GCF_042725215.1 of Corynebacterium sp. NPDC060344. Lineage (NCBI taxonomy): Bacteria > Bacillati > Actinomycetota > Actinomycetes > Mycobacteriales > Corynebacteriaceae > Corynebacterium > Corynebacterium sp. NPDC060344. Next base: position 190 of record NZ_JBHXCS010000050.1, read on the forward strand.
AGGGGATGTCGGCACAAGTGGAAGCGCCCGACCACGCGGCTCTACCTGCGACAACGCAGGCCGTCGGAATGAGGAGTGCGCAACCTGGTGCGCAACCTCCCGTGCAACCCGACCACGGGGCGACCGCGCACCCGACCACAGACCCGACCACGGACACCGGTGGCCCCGTTGGTGGGCCCCACCGAAACCCCCACCACTGCCCCCACCGGTGCCGCGACAGGGACTTGCGAGGCTTGCCCACCGGTCCGGCACAGTGATCCCGGGCTGTTCCCCCGGGGAACACCCCGCCGCGATCTGTTCCCCCGGGGAACACCTGCGGATCGGAATGCAAGGGTGTGCCGCTCGATCACTGATAGCGCTTCGTCACGCACTGAGGTACCAAGCCCCCCTCCGGACAACGGACGGGGGCTTTTCTCTGCCCCGGTCCTGTCCTTCTTCGCCTGAGTCCGGCGAAGGAGTGAGGACTTGCGCGGCTTGGGCCCCGCTCCCTCAACGTCACCACCGCCCCGGCCTGTCCGGGACAGACGGACTTTTTTTCCACGGTCTGGAGGACCAGTTGAGCAACGAACAGAGCGACCAGCAGGCGCCCGCATCGCATGAGCGCCCGACCCGTCGCGAGGCTGTGAAGCGGGGGGCGTCTGGTCTTGCCGGAGGGGTGGCACTCGGTATGGCCCGGGAGGCGGGCAGGCGTCTCGCCCAGGTCATCTTCGAGGCCTTCGAGGATGAGGATCCGTACGGCTTTCTTCCGGCGGCTCAGGGGTGATCCTTCACATCGCGCTCGCCCCCGGGCTCTCACCGTCCCCGGGTCGCTCC